>JAXHVC010000154.1:0-12700 GCA_034189315.1 Chloroflexota bacterium
CCTAGATTGCCTGCTTGGCCGATCAATGGCTCCTGAACTTGTTCCTTGGGGTCAAAACCAAGGGATCGAGCTATATCAAGATGGCTCTTGGCATCTGGCGAATATAGGACGACCTTTGCAAAGTCTTTGGGAGATAATCCCTGTTTCTTCATCATGCTGCTGATGGCAGCTTTCATGTTCCGCGTGTATCCTTGTAACATCACCCAGCGATCTTCCCAAGACTGGACGAAGGTATCTCCATCCTTCCTCCATACGTCCGCTATGTCTGCCGAGACTGAGTGCATTCTCTCTATCTCGACTGCCACTCCCCCAGACCCAATTAGTATGGCAGCGGCTCCATCCCCGAAGGTTTGCTCATCTGGGGTGCGGGGTGTTCCTAACCTAACATCCGATGCTACAAGCAGGATATCGCCTTCAGAACCTCCGTTTGCTGCTGCAATGGCTGCTCTTAGTGCGTTTGTTCCGGATCGGAGCGAATTGGAGAAATCTACAGAGAAGACTTCGTTACTTAGATCTAAAGCGCTGGCTATTATGGCCGCGCATTGTTTCTCCTTATAAGGTGCGGTGGTCGAAGCGAAGTAGACACTTCCTATGCCCTGTCTGTCCAATCCGCTGATACAGTTGAATGCGGCCTCGGTTGCCATAGTAAGACTGTCTTCATCCCAGTTGGCAACGCTTCTCTCACCCCCGAGCGAACGGCCACCCCAGGCTGCTGAAACCGTATCTCTGGATAACCTCCATAGCGGTATATAGGCACCGCAAGATTTAATCCCTGCCACTAGTTTCCTCCTTCACCTCTTGTGATCATGCTTGCTTCGTGTTCCTATACTTACATCCATCGAAATTGTTTTTAATAGAGTAGGCATGTGAGGCTTTTCCTAAACAGACTTTCTTGAATTATGATAGAGCGCTATGAGACGGTTCGGGCGTCCCTAAGGAACATACCATCAGGATCTACGTCTTCTCTAAGCGTTCTTAGTTCTTTCTCCGTTGGAGGTGTTATAATCTTCACCTCTGGTGATACTTTCAGCTCCCATCCCATGCTCTCTTTCACTTTCTGCACATCTATCCCTGGATAATGTGCATCAAGATACATCTCCTTGGAATCGCTTTCGAATCGAAATAGCCCCAATGTGGTTATTACGGCACTTGGTCCGGTGTTTGGTTTTAGTCCTGCTTTTTCCCTGGAATCAAAACCTTCCAAATACCCTGGCGTGGTGACATAGTCAACACGTTCAGGGAATCGTCTCTTGTGGTGCTCTAGCATGATTAATACCTTATTCGCTAGGCATCCAAAGTCACAAGCCCCACCACTACCAGATAAACGAGTCTTTGGTTTTGAATAGTCTCCAACACAAGTTGTATTGATGTTTCCATATTTGTCTACAGTGGTTGCACTGAGCAGTGCTGCGTCTGCCTGACCTGCATGTAGAATCATTCCTAGGGTATCAAAGCAGTCTCCACATAGCAAGGAGCCTGATATCATGCATGGATCCGATACCACCAATGGAATTCGCTCAGGATTCGAATCTCGAATAACGCCACCCTCTAGCACGATCAGACTGGTAGGGGCATGTGTTCGTTTGGCAAGAAGCCCTGCCAGAATAGGCCAGTATGTTCCCACAAACACAATATCCCCATCCTGAATTTCTCTCGCTGTGGCGATGATCATCATTTCCACAGCGGTGTATTCATTATTGTGATTCATTGTATCCTCCGTAATCCAGTCTGACCATTTTGGCATTAGCCTATTCGGGTATTCATAGTGAAGTGGCTACGTTTGACTAATACTACTCTGACATTGCATTAGAAAACATCGTAATGGCCATAATCTACTGGGTTGCTGGTTAAGGAGCTTCCCCGGAGTTTGTTTAACCTTTCGTCTCCAACTTTTGCCAAGTACTCCTTGCGATCACGGATATCCATAATCCAATCCTTGACAAAATTATTGAATCCTTCGATGGTCTTAGTAGACTCATCGTAAAATGGGAAGTATTTCCAATCCCTATCGTATATTCCTTGAACGTAGGATGGATGACTGCCCCAAGGTTCTTCCACTACGGCGCTAACTTTAAAACCTGGGACTATTGTCCTAGCCGGATCCCTTCTTACTATTTCCTGCTCTACTATCTCCTCTGTGCATACAATGATTCTGGAACATGACTGTATGCCGTATTTGGTGGGACCTTCTACTCCCCAGAGTTGGGCATTGCCTTGTGCGTCGGACCTCTGAACCTGGATTATTCCCACATCATGTTTTAACGGAGGGATCAGACATACGGTTTCTCCGGTAAACGGAGATTGCTGAATAGATATCTTCTTATCTCCGAGGAAACCAGACCGCTTAGCTAGATCGGAGCCCATCAGGGTCTTGGTTGCGACGTATGGCAGATCGAGGGCTCCTGCGAAATAGGCCAGACTCAAAGCGAAGAGGGAGTATTCCTCTAGTTCGATGTGATGGGGTATGTCTTGTTCGATGGCTCTCCTGAAGGCGTGCGCAGATGTGGGTACTGGATTCCAAACATAGGATGAAATCACCCTCTTTGTGCAGCCCGATCCAATCAGTTGATCCACAAGGATTGTCCCTGCGGCCGTGCTGATTGTAAGGTCCTTCTTACCTTGACGAATGATTTCGTGAACGGCTGCGAAAGGCTCTCCTTGAATGAATCCTGCCAAATAGACAGTGTCTCCATCGTGAACATATTCCTCTACTGCCTGTTTCATACCTACAACTTTGTCTTTGAATGCTAATTCACTCATGACGATCACCTTCTATGATTGAGTTGTGCTGGTGAGGACTGAACCTGTTTGGTTTAAATATTTGAGGATCGTTTTTCACGAACAGCATACAACTATCGACGCTTGTCTTCCACTTTTTGTCGAACGCACTGGTATTCCCTTTCTGATACTACGCACGAGGCTGTGTTTATGCACAGGTGTCTCTGTGTTGATGCTGAGGTTAGAAGTGGGGATATTATAGAGAGATGGCTTGCTGTGAATTGGCAGTAGATGGCGTGTTTATGGAAATATATGGTAGCATTCATAGTGGCTGGTATTTATTAAGGCACCTGCAGGGAAACAGGTGTCGATTACTAGTGATTACCGTTGGAGTTGTTGCAGATAGTTGAGATGTAACGCAAATCGCTGCCATCACCCGCTTGTTTCCTCTTTCATGGTGGATACCCACTCTGATTTTCGTACTAACGGTGGTTCACTTAAAGGAGGGTAAATAGTGTCACGTGCGGCCTCAAAATATAAAGCCAGTCGCTGGAATTTTAGCTATATGTATAGGGTGCGATTGGTCTCCTTGAGAATGGTTGAGTTGATGTTCATATCGTTACGATTCCTTCTCTTTCGCGGACCTCTAATTACGATGTGGATAAGGCTACCTGGTATACGGAACATCAATCCGCCTTATGGTGAGCTGGCGAGAATGCTGGCCCCATCGACCGAGCATTCTTTGTTGCTTGTTGGTGGACTTAACAAGGGAACCAAGTCATTAGGAGATGTGAAAAGCAAGGAGGAGCTCCTGGAGGTAATAGCGGCCAGCAAGAAGGAGGCCGAGTCAACGCGTAGGGCACAGGGTAGCATTTCTGGCGGCTTAATACGGGGACTGATGGTGGAACTTGGACCTACCTTTATCAAGTGGGGCCAGGTTGCCAGTATGAGGCCAGAGCTCCCTGCACATATGAGGGAGGAGCTGCGCGTATTGCAGGACAAACTCCCTGCTATGAAGTTCAAACGCGTTCTAGAGATCATAGAGACAGAGTTAGAACAGCCCTGGGATGAGGTGTTCGAGTATATCGATCCCGTTCCACTGGCGGCTGCATCTCTGTCCCAGGTACACAAAGCCAAGTTGAAAACTGGTGAGGAAGTAGCCCTGAAGGTACAGCGACACAATCTAAGAGGCATTGTGTCTTTGGACTCAGTGATATTGGTTGATGTGGTGATGGCCACAATGAGGAAGCTGATGCCACTACTTAAGCGACGTGGCTCGGCGGTGTTTACCAGCTTCAGAGATTCCCTTCAGGAGGAGATCGATTTCTATTTAGAGGCTCGTATGCAGGAATGGTTCTATGACACGGTGCAGGAGCATCCTATATACAGCCAGTCTATTAAGATTGCCAGGGTGCATTGGGACTATACAACATCAAGATTGCTCACTATGGAGCTTGTAAAGAATTATCATCGCTTTGATTCACTATTGGAGATGGATACAGACAAACTGTGGGATATGTTGAATTGGAGAATTCCCCAGTATCCCAAGGAATATCCCATACAACTGCTCTGGTCCACAGTGTCCTTCTGGGGTGATATGTGGATAAACTGGGGCCTGATACACGGTGACCCTCATTGGGGGAATGTCTATGTGGTCGAGCCGAGTGATGGCGAGTCCTGGAAGGTTTTTGTGTGTGATTTTGGCATGATGGAGGATATGCCACCAGAGGGTAAGGATTGGGTTACTGATATATTGGGGTGTATGTTGTTGCATCGAGATCCAGAGAGAATGATAGAGGTGCTCACTCGTTTTGTTCCTGAAGGACCTGAGGGCGAAGAACTTGCTATGCAGGCTCGTCCGCATGTGAAGCGGATGCTACGCAGACATGCACCACGCAAGTCCCAAGCAGGAGTGGATACGCAAGGCCAGTCCCATTGGGCTGGTTCATCCTTTGCCGGGGAGATCGCGGATGAGTTCTTCCAGTTTCCATCTCTACATCTACCAGATTGGTTCTGGTTATGGGCCAAATCCCAAGGGTATCTCGAAGGACTGGCGCTTACTTTTTGGAGCGACCACAACGTAACAGATATGATGATTCCCCAGCTAAAGACTGAGATCAAGCGAAAGATAATGGCGAGTTTGGACGATAAGAGTATTGTGGAGATGAGGGGTCAACTCGGCGAGCTGTCGGATTGGTTTACTCACCGTTAGTTCGGTGGAGCCTTATCTCTGTCCTGAATCAGCATTGATAGAAGGAGGTATCTTATGTCGGCGGGAATAGTATCCTTTGGAGCATACGTTCCCATGTACAGGATGAGTATGGAGACGCTTGCTCAAACTTGGGGGGGGCCTCCAGGGAAGGGGGAAAAGGCGGTAGCCAATTGGGATGAGGATAGCCTTACAATGGCTACTGAGGCGGCGATTGATTGCCTGAACGGTACTGCTCGAGATTCTGTTGATGGCCTATACTTTGCCACTACAACACCACCATATGGCGAGAAGCAAAACGCCAGTATTATTGCCAAGGTGCTTGATCTGCGGCGGGACATCTGCACAATGGATGTGACCAATTCTCTGCGTGGTGCCACTAGCGCCATGAGGGCAGCATTAGACGCGGTGAATGCTGGATCTGCCAAGAAGTTCCTGGTGGCGGCATCTGATTGTCGTGTGGCTGCTCCTGATTCTCAGTTCGAGAAACTATTTGGCGATGGTTCGGCATCGGTATTGATTGGTGATTCTGATGTAGCCGTGGAGGTAGAGGGTATCCACAGTATATCCAGCGAGTTTATAGATATTTGGAGGAGGGACAATGATCGGCATGTTCAGACATGGGAAGATCGGTTTGTCATCCAACACGGCTATGTTGCACATTTAGCAGAGGCCATTTCGGGTCTTTTCAAGAAGTACAATGTTGGGCCAAACGATTTTAAAAAGATTGTCTACTATGCCTATGACCAGCGAAGGCATGCAGATGTTGCTCGCAAGCTGGGAATTGATCCCAAGAGTACACAATTGCAGAATCCCTTATTGGATACCATAGGTAACACCGGTACTGCTTCTACCATGATGATGTTGGTTGGTGCACTTGAGGAATCCAAACCTGGGGATAAGATACTATTTGTAAACTATGGTGATGGCGTGGATGCATTCATCCTAAAGGTCACCGATAATATCGAAAAACTGAGGGATCGTCGAGGAATAACCAAAAACCTTGGTTCAAAAATGATGTTGCCAAATTATGGGAAGTACCTACATTTTCGTGATCTAATGGAGTGGGACAAGCAGCGACAACCCGAGAAGTATGCTGCTCTCACAATGTCGTGGAGGGATAGAAACTGGGTTCTGAGCTGTCATGGTCACAAGTGCCGGCAATGTGGCACCGTACAGTTCCCTCTGCAACGTGTTTGCACTTGGTGTCAGGCGAAGGATGATTTCGATGAGATTAGACTGTCAGATAGGAAAGGTTCTCTTTTCACATATAGTAAAGATAACCTGGTGACCAGTGTAGATTCTCCAAATGTGATTGCCATTGTTGACTTGGAGGGGGGTGGCAGGTTCTCTACTACATTAACGGATCGAGATCCCGACAAGGTGGAGACCGAAATGCCCGTAGAGCTTACGTTTAGGAAAGTCCATGAAGGACAGGGTATTCACAACTATTTCTGGAAGTGTCGACCTGTAAGGGTTTAGCAGAGCCATTTTAAAAATGTCTCATATAGGGAGGAAAGGTAAATGGCCGAGAGCTTTAAAGATAAAGTAGCTATTGTTGGTATGGGATGTACCAAGTTTGATGAAAGATGGGACGTGGGATCTGCCGATTTGGTTGTCGAGGCTTCCTACGAGGCCTTCGAAGACGCAGGTATAGAGGTTAAGGACGTTGATGCAGCATGGATTGGTACTATTGGGTCCACTGGAACCAGCGGTAATATGAGCTCTAGCCCTATCACTGGCGCTGGTGTCTCAATGCCGCTCAAACTCCATTACAAACCTGTATCTAGGGTGGAGAACGGATGTGCTACAGGTACAGATGCATTGAGGAATGCTGCCTTCGCTGTAGCTGCGAAGGTTTATGACATTGTCCTTGTTGTTGGGGTAGAAAAGCTCAAGGATGCAGGATTTGGGGGGCTGGGTGAGCTGGGAATACCACCACATCCAGTTATGGAAGGCTCCATCACCGCTCCTGGTATGTATGCCTTGGCAGCTACCAGATACTTTCGTAAATATGGGCTCAGTCCTGAAGAGGGCAAACGGATGATTGCCATGATATCGGTGAAAAGCCATCACAATGGTGCTCGTAATCCCAAAGCCCATCTGCGACGGGAGATCACGGTTGAGCAAGTGTTAGCTGCTCCCATAATAGCATGGCCGTTGGGATTGTTTGATTGCTGTGGAGTAACCGATGGTGCTGCTGCGGCGGTTTTGTGTCGCCCGGAAGATGCCAAGAAGTTCAGGAATGACTATGTGCTTATCAAGGGTATGGGATTGTCTGTGGGTCCTGGCCAGGGAAGCATAAGAACGGATTACGATTATACCGTATGGGATGAGACAGTGTGGGCTAGCAAAGAGGCCTATGCCCAGGCAGGCATCACAAACCCGCGCAAGGAGTTGTCTCAGATTGAGTGCCACGATTGCTTCTCCATTTCTGAGCTTATCGCCGTAGAATCTATGTCGATTTGCGAAAGGGGACATGCTAAGGAAGACATCGAATCTGGCGCGTGGACTCAGGAGGGTGAGATTCCAGTGAACTTGAGCGGTGGCCTGAAATCGTTTGGCCATCCCATTGGTGCCAGTGGTTGTAGAGAGGCCTATGAAGTATATAAGCAACTCCAAGGTAAGGCCGAGGATGAAACTCGCCGTCTAAAGAATCCAACGATGGGCTTGGTTCACAATCAGGCAGGTCTGCCAGGAAAATTCATGTGCGCTGTGGGTATATACGGTTTACCCAGCTAAGGGTAACTGGTAGCTGGGGTCAGGCCTTGAATTCTGACTTTTCGTTGTGCTGCTAGCAGACTATCCGAGTGTCTTAATTATAGACGTCAAAAGACCTGCCCCCAGTTCTGAAACAAAAAACCGAATTTCGGTACTTGGTGCTGGGTGGTCTGATAGTAAAACGTCTTTGACGAGAAAGTGACTTTTTAGCTCACAGAAGGTGGTCTTGCCACTGGGCAAGAGAGGCCTTATAAGTGTTAGGCGTCTCATGTTCTAGAGGTTTTATTTGTAACTTGGGATCATTGCTCATTGGATAAACTTTCAATGAAGTTTGCTATCTCAGGATCACTCCTACCAAAAGCTACACAACTGTCGTAGTCTGGTTGGATGATGGATAGATCATGATTAAGCTGTGTGGTGGTAAGTTCTCCCTTAGTGTTAATAATAAATAAAGAGCCCTCAAAAAGATCATATTCTGTGTTGTTGATCGCGAATTCCGCAGTTTTTCCGTCAGAAGTCTCCAGATTCCATTCTATTCGGATGCCATCATCTGATTCTGCATATCCCTCAAGTCTATAGACAGGGCTTTCTGTACTAGAGGAACCATGATTATTGGAGGATGCCAAAGCTTCGTGCCAAATCATCAAGGTAAGTCCTTCGTTCCATTTCATAAAGGTATAACTTGCTTCCTCTAATACCCCACCTGCTATGACGGGCCCGGGCGCTGTAGATTTACCACAACCGACCGAGGTGGATATGAATGGAATTGCTAAAAGTGATACAACGAGAATCCCTATCAGCATTCCCTGTCTATTCATAGTTGTCCTCCATCGATTGGTAATGAGAAATGGCATAATAACAATACCTGTTGCCTCATTGGGATAACGTCGCAAGAAGCTAACAATGCTCGTGGTTGTCGGGTATTTGGGCTGAGGATACGTTCGCGATTTGTTTGTGATCGACTATTACATTGTCTGTTGCCAATTCACTATTTATACTAACCTGTCCCAATACTGCTACCATCAACACCAATGTGGCTGCGATTACAGTCATTCTAATTATAATCACCCTTCCGGCAAACCAAAACTTAGGCCTGGTACAAACCTGATATATATCACAATTTAGGTCTGTCATGGCCTGTAATAATATATACGCAGGATGTACGATAAAAGTTCATTTGGATGTCTAGTGATAATCATGTTGTCAATTTCTCATCATCGCTATCTGTCTTTCTTCGGGCTGCTCTGAGGAGAGGTTAGCATGGCACTTGAAGGAAATGTGGATGGGGTCAGGTCTTGAATCTTGACTTTTCGTTGTGGTGCTATCAAACTGTCCGAGCGTTTGTGTGTAGACGTCAAGATTCAAGACCTGTCCCCAGTTCTAGGGTGCCTCAATTATAAACCAAATATAACAATGGCCTAAAAATAAGATCCAGTACATCTGCCGGATAGGGATCTAACCAATGGTAGAAAACCAACCACAGGACAATGTGTGTAGCTAGCAGTGTGCCCCCCACAGCAGTTCCTACCAATCCCCATTTCCAAGGGCCTGAAAACCTGGGTTTCGAGAAAGCGGTGAGAAGAAGAACGATACCTCCAAATATGACCCCTGTTACCAAGAATAACTCGATACTAAGAAACCAGCAAATACCAAAAAGACCACCAGCTGAACCGAATCGCCCCCATTCGGAGCCTTCTTCCGGAGTGCTTATGGTGATATAGGCAAAGAATCCGCATACAATGAAACCGGTGGCTATACAGCAAATTGAGACAGCACTCAGGATCCTTGCTGCATTGGTATACCATCCATGTGTGGATATCAGCTTGGTTGAATCGAAGCCATCAGACTGTGAGTTAGGTTGATCGCTACTCATACCGTATACGAATAACCTCCAATCCTGTATTACTGCTTGACTCAATCTGTAGTATGACATATTGTAATACTCGGAGGTGGTTTATGGAAACTACCAAGGTGGCAATAAGTATCGATAGAAAAATCCTAGAGAGAATTGACAGGCTTGTGAAGGAACAGGTGTTTCCAAGTCGCAGCAGAGCAATCCAAGAAGCAGTTGAAGAGAAACTACAGCGGCTAGAATACAGTCGGCTATCCAGAGAGTGTTCTAAGTTGGAGCCTGTTGAAGAGCAAGCTATTGCTGAGGAAGGTTTGTCTGAGGAGTTTGGGGAATGGCCAGAATATTAAGGGGGGAGATTCGATGGGCAAACCTCAATCCTGTCAGAGGACTAGAGCAGGCAGAGCTACGCCCGGTGGTTATCATTAGCCAAGACACTTTCAATGAACGGTCGGGAACGGTAATCGCGATGGCTATTACCAGCCAATTACAGCGTGCAGGATTCCCTTTGACTCTTGAGCTGGAATCAGTTGAGCTGCCTAAGCGCTCCTGGTTGAAGATAAGTCAGATACGAACGCTTTCGGTAGATCGAATTGGTAAAATTATAGGGATTGCGTCCCCTGAAGAGATGGGCCAACTAATTGAGGGCTTGAACGAGATCGTTGGCAATTGAATCCCCAACTTTGTAATGATAGCTCGCAGGCGCTACACGGTGCTTGCAGATTACGCCAGCTAATAAAATGACGCAGCTTGGCCATTGAGCGTATGTTAACTAATATAGCTAGTGCAGTCGCTCTGGAGCGCATTGTTATACATCTTTGTTTTCATTTAGGCTTTGGCTGGAATGACTGTGGTCTTGTGCGTTCCACCCAGACCCAAGTACTAATGTTATCGAATATGCCCAGATACTAGACTATCACTCCTCTACCACATTCGCTGCACTTGTAATGATAGAAATGAATCCTCCCAACACACGAAGGTCAAGTCCATCTTCGCTTCTGATACTCGAGATATTCCTCTATCCTCATTTCTTTCATCCTTTTGAAAATTTCGGGTGCCTCATTTCCACATCACAGAGTCTTGCGGGGTAGAGTGCAGGAGAGGTCTTTGTGCATGCGACTGTTGCGTGCTTCCTCATGAAGCAGATAATTCATATAACTTGGTTACCGTTTTCCAATTCCTGGTGGTAGCTACTACTCTCTCAATAAAGGTATTTGATAGCTTACTATTACCATAGCCATGGGGGCAATATAGATATATTTTCCGATTATGAACCACCAGTTTTTCAGGGGTAATCACAAATTGCTGTATTTCATCCACCTTGCTTGCTGCTGGCTTTGTTGACAAAAAGGTGACAAGTACTTTTGTGCCCTCACTATCGATATCGATGTATCCAAATGGATTGCGATCGAGAGTCTCCTTGATCTCTTTGACTGTTAGAACTTCTACAGGCACATTGAACTTATATTTGTCTTCGATACATTGTTCAATATCACCTTTGATCTTTGATTTATCCTGGTTTCCACTGATTCAAGATTATGAAATGCTCAGGTTCGGATTGGCGTGGTTTGTGAGCGCTAATGATAAACTGGGATTTGGTAATCGCTTCTCTAATCCTTTGCCCTAATCATTAATACAATCTCATCAAAAACAATGCTACAAGAACTTGGCTTTTGAGTGTCTGAAATGAGAAAGCCCGACCAATTTGGCCGGGCTTTCAAGAATATTAATCTCACGATAGATTCACTTGGTTTTGTGAATGACTATGCTGCCACCCTGAATCTCAGTAGTTGCGTTCGCATCATCTGCATCATCCATTTGGTTGTCGTATATGACTTCTCCTGTTGCCTTGTCCCAGATTTTGATACGGAATCTATCTGCGGTATGGTTATCATTCTGATTTACGTTGGCATCGATCGCTGAGAGGATGAACTCGAATTCCCCCTCGCCATTGATGGTGCCGGTACCTTTGTACATCGCTTTGTCCCCAGCAATCACCAGCCAGTCGTAGTTACTGGAGTGGAAATTGAAACTTGCGACCTTGAACTGAAATTCGGTCTGGCCGATGGGTACATCAGCTCCCTTTTTGTACTTAGAGACAAAGCCGAAGTTGGCCTTGCCCGTGAGGGATGGATCTGATGCGTAAGCCCCTTCGGGGGAATTGAACCAGCCAGCTCCTGTTGCAAACCCGGCACTCGGATCATAGACAACAACGTAGTGGGATGCAGACTCATTCGATTGACCGGTATCATCATCGATAATAATGAGTGTAACAGTATACACACCAGCACTGGTGTATGTATGAGTTCCAATAACAGTGCCGGAGCCATTTGATTCATCAACATCGCCTTCGGAAGTTGTTTCATCTCCCCAATCCCAATGGGCAGTGTGTGTATCAAGCGTTCCGACATCAGTGAAGCTGGCGCCTACCGTTACAACAGTACCTGCCTCGCACGGTTCCATTGGCGCGGTAATACCTTCACATGAAGGAGCAACATTGTTTACAGTCACTACAATAGAGCTAACATCCTGCTCCGCGGCGTTGTCTTCCATTGTGACGGTTATGTTGTAGTCATCGACGAGCGTCCCGCTGGGATTATCGTCGAGGTATTGATGTGTTCCGCCAAAAACTGTCGCTCCTGCCGGATAGTTAGAACTCTCAGGTAGTGATCCGTCACCCCAGTCGATGGTGAGTGTAAAGGTGTCGAGCACTCCAGGATCGGTGAGGGCGCCTGAGAGAGTCGCCGTGTCATTCTCGTTTACTGGCGTTGTGATGGTGACATTTGAAAGCACCGGCGCTACGTTTTCCACCGTAACGGTGAGCGTATCGGAATCACTGCCGGTATCGTCATCGGTCAGCGCGAGGTCAATTGTGTAAGTGCCGTCATCAAGATATTGGTGGGTCTCGTTGAATGACGTTGTCCCAGCCGGGTAGTTGAATGTATCAGAGTTACCGTCGCCCCAATCTATAGCCAGCGTGAGAGTGTCAAGCGTTCCCGGATCGGTAATGTCACCTGAGAGGGTCGCCGTGTCATTCTCGTTGACAGGCGTCGTGATGACGACATTTGAAAGCATAGGCGCCACGTTTTCCACCGTAACGGTGAGCGTATCGGAATCACTGCCGGTATCGTCATCGGTCAGCGCGAGGTCAATTGTGTAAGTGCCGTCATCAAGATATTGGTGGGTCTCGTTGAATGACGTTG
>JAXHVC010000155.1:0-4930 GCA_034189315.1 Chloroflexota bacterium
AAGAGGTATGTTCTGTTAGACTACTGCTACTCGGGGCTGTAGCTCAGTTGGGAGAGCGTCTGACTGGCAGTCAGAAGGTAGGGGGTTCGAACCCCCCCAGCTCCATATTTTATTCCACAAACGATTAGGCCTTTAGCTCCCCTAGTACTGAAATCCCAACCTGTGAGAATTCCCTTGCATAATGATTCATTCACCATTTATCTTGGGTAGATGGGAGCGAGAGCTCCCATCTCGACTGAAGCGAGGGCTTCAGTCTACCCATAGATGGATTACCAGTTACGTTCTCTTTAATCCCATGAAAGATAAGAATCTTTTATGCTGTGTAGCTAATAGCTCGGCAGATTCATACTTCCTAATATTATTCTAGTGGGAGCAAAGGACTCAATCATTTTCCACAATTTGTACTCAGCTATAAACCTATTTTTTACCAATAAATACATCTCTGTCGCCATGCCATTTGCGTTTTATATATTAGAGGGGGTGGGGCGGTGAAAACTCTTGATGCCATCAATACGTTCCTATCTGGGCTGGCTCATGATAGGACACACCTCAACGTGAAGTTTTTAAAGGCGGTATCCAGGGAGTTTCCTGACCTGTGCCCACTCGTGTCCGAGTATGTGACAGAAGGTAGTGAGGTATATGGGAATAAAGCATAGAGGAGGAATGCTGGCAATGATGGCAGAGAAACACAAAAATCAAATCAATTGGGAAGCGGGACCATATCGAGACCAGGCCGAAGACATATCCAACGATATCTTCGGCGTGGAGTTCGATTTCCTGTCCGAAGATTCCAAGCGCAAGGTTAAGGAATGGGTTCTAGAGCGTCTTGAGGGTAGAGTCAATTGAGGGGTAATAATACACGTTAGGCCAACTCTCCTATCTACGGGGAAAGGATATAAAGGCTAAGGTGAATAAGGTAAACGGTGTGGTTAGAATGAGGGAAAGTATTGGTAAAGTTGTTTCACAGTGGCGCTGGTGGAAGTGGATTATGACCAAGGTCTATTATTAACAGTACGAGGTTTATTGAAATATGCCGTCAGAAAGGTTCCTTAATAGGTATTTGGCGCAGACACGGTCTGTGAAATCCGAAAATGAAACAAAAGACGGAATGTCGGTACTTGTTACTAGGTTGTCTGATAGTCAAACGTCTTTGATGAGAAAGCGACCTTTTGGCTCACAAGGGAAGGTATTGCCACTTGACAAGAGAGGCCTTGTAAGTGTTATGGCTCTCTCAATCACGGAAACACGTACTTTGGATCACCGGGGGAATTGGCTGCTGCCCAAGCTATAGTCTCCTCTCTAAGCCTCTCGTTGAATTGTCCTTCAAACGGTTCTTGGGTGGAACCATCTGCCAGAAGCTCATTAAGAATGGTCTTCACGGATGACTCCACCTTCGTGGTTGATTTCATGCCATCAAGAAACTTCCAAGGTTTATCCTTGGCAGGGGTTTGCTTTGCATGCCCGTTTTCGTTTACTTCAACCTGCGCATGCGCAAACTCGAAGTTCGGAACGGAAACTCGGTGAATAACGTCGACTGAGCAACTGCGCGTTTCTGTGATTTCATCATAGATTTGGGAATTAGCGCTCCATGCATTGTTGGATGCCCCATCAGCCCTGACTGGGTAGTCTGCATCATGCAGTACGGAGAAGGGCACTTTGAACTCCCTTAGAATCTTGATCAGCAGTTTCAAAGTGTACTTGCCACGCGCTCTGACAAGCGTGGGTCTCTTGTTTGCCGGAAAATCGTCTGGACAAGAGTTCATTATGAATTCGAAGGCTGCAAACTCGGTATCACCCTCAATAAGAACAGGACGCTGACCGAAGAACATCTCAGCTAGACCCTGATCAAACCTGTTGAGCATCTTAAGATTCTCCTTCTCGTCTGGAGAGAATGCAATTGAATCAGAACGAAAAGTACAAGGTGTGGGATTCATCGCGGATCTATAAAGGCGTATGATTGTGGTGTGATCTTGTAGGGGGTCTAGAAACAGAGGTGAGTGCGTTGCCAACATGATCTGCCATGAGGGGTCCTCAGCTAGACCATAAAGGTATTTGCTGGCAGCTCGTATCGCATTTGGGTGGAGAGCGATTTCGGGTTCGTCGATTAATAGCATATAGCCTGGCAACGAGAGTTCATTGGCCTTTTCCTCAAGCTGCGACTCACAATCGGCCGCCTCCAACTGTTCCATTTGGTCCTGAAGAGCAGCAATCTCCTCGTATTTTGACTGTTTAGTTTCTTCCTTCTTGGCCTTATCCGCATCACTCTGTAGTTTCTTGATTTTCTTCTGACAATCAAGAAGCTCTTTCTCATTTTGGGTCTTGAGATCGCTCAAGGCCTTGAGTCGAGATCGCACCTGCAGCATGGTCCAGAAGAGAGCACGTTGTGAGCCTGTTCCCTGCTGATTCCAGTCGATCTCGTCCATCCACTCCTGGAATTTCAGCCGAGAGTTCTTCAGCAGTTCCTTGATTGGCTCAATTTGGATATCGCCGATCTCTATGGCAAAATCGATGGAAAGATCAGGGAATATCGCATTGTGAGAGCTATTGATGTCGGTCTTGAGTGCAGCTAGATTGTCTGCTTCCTCCTCGACGGGCTTCTTGGCATGTTCTGTTACTGCCGCCAAGGCTTTGCTCAACTCGGACGTCTCGTCCAAGAGGTGTTTGTCAAGTTTGTCTGCTATTGGTTGGAGTATTAGCGTGAGCAGTTTCTGGTGCTCGTCCTTAGGGTCCTGCAAGGATCCAATCCTGAAGGGAGTGGGTAATCGGCTAGAAAACACAGTGTCCAATCCACTCGCCTTGCCATCCTCAGCATAATCGTCCAGCTCAGGGTCCCAAGTCCGCCGTACCTTCTTCCAACTATTCTCTTTGCTCCATTCCCACTTGCTTCTTACCAATAAGAGACCGTTTTCGGAAGTCTTCCACTTCTCAGCAATGTTGGGAGTACCTTCTGGAATGTGCACCCATATTTCGACTGTGGCAGGATTGTCCTCAGCTCTTTGGCACAGATCAGCTGATGAGAAGGTTTCACTCCCGACTGCAAGCTCATATGCCCTCAGTACCGTGGATTTTCCTGAATTGTTTGCACCTACAAGGCATAGTATGTTGTCGAGTTCGACAGTAAGTCCCTCAGGACCAACACATCCCAAGTTTGCGATTCGCATTCTGACAAGTTTCGAATGTTCAGGCATTGCTCACCTCTTGCTGAGTTCACTTAGAGCCATAACATAGTATTAGCCAACTCTCCTATCTACGCGGAAATATAGCATAGGGATATAAAGGCCAAGGTGAACAAGGTAAACGGTGTGGTTAGAATGAGGGAAAGTATTGGTAAAGTTGTTTCACGGTGGTGCTGGTGAGAAGGGGTTGTGAGTGAAGTGCATTACCCACAGCATGAGATATATGGAAATATGATATCAGAAAGGTGCCTTTTTATAGGAGTATAAATGGAAGAGCACAAATGTGCGAAAGGAGCCCATGATGGCCTCACCACGAGAGCAATTTGTTGTGGATGCCAAAGGCAGGAAAACCGGAGTCATTGTCCCGTTCAGACGATACCAGAAAGTGATTGAAGACCTGCGCGATCTAGCGATAGCCGCCGAGCGTCGCGATGAAAAGCCGATCCCTTTGGCAGAAATGAAGAGACGGCTGAAAAAAGATGACATCATAGGAAGTTGTTTTAAAGCCGTCTGTCGAGAAGGACCTTCGTTCCTTGCCAAAGGTAATGGCTAGGCGTGTCTGGGATCAGGTTGAAAGACTTAAAGGAAACCCTCTTCCACGCCAGGCTGTTAAGTTGACTGACGCCGAATCACTATACCGTATCAGGGTTGGTGATTATCGTATTTGTGTATAGGATTGATGGGGAGAATAAGCAGATCATTGTTCACTATATTAAGCATCGCCGAGACGTTTATCGTTAGCTGTGAGTTGAGGTAAACTGTGGCTTTGGTATTGCCGTCTCGCAATCGGATTATTGCTTTTTTGGCCTTCCTGCGCTCATAGGAGCAGTCCTGTATGGATGCCTAGCTTAGATATTGGTGTGGACACCAAGTGTACTCGTTCTACACTTCACCAGCAGAGCGCGTCAACCCAGATGCTAATTCGCAGAGGCATCACGTAGCTGATAGATCATTCATAGTGAGTCCACATCCGGATTACCTTAACGGTTTGTTACTCTTCGATTATCTGATAAATCAGACGGTGTTGTATATTGATGCTGTGGGAATAAGCGCCGGACAAGTCTCCTGCCAGCTTCTCAAAGGGCGGTGGTTTTTGATAGGGGTCTGCATGAAGTAGTTCTATCAACTCCTCTGCTTACGGTTTTAATCCTGCTGCAGTGAGCTTCTTCGCATCCTTTTGAGCCTGCTGAGTGAAAACAACCCTCCAACTCACCAGCCGAGTTCCTCAGCGCACTCCTTCACCGGCGTATTCAACCCCTCTCGAAGGGATTCCCTCATCCCTGGAATTGAGAGTAGGTACAGGGTCTCCTGAACTGATCGCCAGTCATCTTCCGATATTAAAACTGCATTTGCTCGCTTTCCGGTTATCACTATAGGTTCATGGGACGTTGCCGCCTCATCAATTAATTGAGAGAGTCTGGATCGAGCTTCTGTTACTTTGAAGGTTGGCATTCAAACCTCCCCACTCATCAGTTTTGTTGCATGGCACGCATTCTCGTACGTTTTGTCAAAATAGGTATATGCGACCTGTGATTCCTCAGGGCTATATTCCCTAACGTCTCCGCATCGGCACGTAGATTCCTATGTGCTATTGGTTATTCTTCGAGAATGCAAAGCAGAGAACCAACTCGAAGGAGTTCAGTTGGTCTCGTTGTTTTCCAACCGGCATATTGTGTGTTTGTGTTGCCAACAAGGGGTAACCTCGTCATGCCATAATCGCTTTCAGGGCAAGCTCAGCGGAGGGATACATGAAC
>JAXHVC010000156.1:0-14203 GCA_034189315.1 Chloroflexota bacterium
CTACATCAGCCACGAAAGCCTCCAGCTTCAACCGAAATTGTTCTATCTCTCGAGTTTCCATACCCGAGTGTATATAGAAAAATCGAAATAATGTCAATAAAATCTTAACGTAGTAGTACTAATTGTGGCACAAGACCCGGTAAAATGCCTATCTTTACATCATTGACTCCAAGCTTTGCCTCATTTACAGCAATCCGAAAATCACAGGCAAGTGTGAGTTGAAGCGGAATACGCATTCAATGCCAGGGCGAGATCGTTGAAAGTACCCTTCAATCTTTGTTGACGCATATTAAAACTTCATCATGGAAGGTAGTAATAGAGATATCTTGGGGAAAAGCATGATTAAAATCAACCCTAGCAAATGAATGAGCATGAAAGGCAGACTTCCTCTTAATGCATGCTCGTATGTTATACCTTCTTCACTAAGGATAGTTGGAAGCAGAAATAGATTAAAACCAAAAGGTGGAGTCATAACGCCTAACTGTAGATTGACCATAATTACCACACCAAACCAGATAGGATCAAAACCGAGTTGAACAATTATGGGAAAGAAAATAGGAACTAACAAAACTATGATTGCTAAGTCGGGAAGGAACATCCCTGACAAGATTAAAACAAGCTGGATACATATCACAATACCCCATGGTGACAAATGCAGTCCCATCACAAATTCTACCATACTTTCACCTAGCCCGGATAGAGCGACGAAACGCTGGACTATTAGTGCCCCCGTGAGTATAAGCATCAGCATTGATACATAAGCGGCTGTTATTTCGCATTTGGGAAAGAACTCCTTGAAAAATTCCCTTTTCCTGAAGCCAATCCATAGGAAAATAGAAATTATTGCACCCACTGCCCCAGCCTCATTCACACTGGCTACACCCAAATAGATTACTGATAAGATGCCTATAAAAAGCAAAAGAACCGGCCATACTTTCCCTGCTAATTGCATTCTTACCTCCCAGGATGGTCTTTTATCTAATTTAGGCATAAGATTCGGCTGCCATATTGCCATAACTGTAATAAAAACAGCATATATTACGCCTAAAGTAATACCGGGTAATATGCCTGCTATTAGAAGCTTTCCTATTGACTGTTCTGTAACTATTCCAAATACTACCATAGGAATACTGGGGGGGATGATGCTACCCAGTGTACAAGCACCTGACAGAATACCGAGAGAGAATCGTTTACCATACCCTGCTCTAAGCATTTGCGGATAGGCTACTGGCGTTAATGTCATCAATGTAATACCGCTAAAAGGCTGTATGGCCCCAAGAATGGCGCATGAAACTACATTAGACGTACCTAAAGCGCCTGGTAAACGATATAACCACGCTCTAACGAAATCAAACAGATCAGTGCTTATGCCGCTATTTATTATAGCAAAGGCCATAACTAAAAACAGTGGAACAATTACCAACACCTCAGAGGTATTTTCTGACCAAAAAGAGAGGGGTATAGCACCCATTCCCCCTTCAAACCCACAATAGAGACCAATACCTGTCACCCCGACTATAACCAGCGTAAATCCAACGGGTACACCCAAGAATAATAAAACAAAAAGTAATATGATTACACCAATGGCTAAGGCCGTCATATTCCACCTTCCTTTGATTGTATTTGTCTAGCACAATATCTTATGTCGACCAGAAGCTGAAGGGAAAGAAGAACAAATCCAATGAACATCAAACCCTGGAACAACCATATGGGGGTATCAACGGCCATTGTTACTATCTTTTCCCTTATCGATCGTAAAGTCAGATTCCATAGTTGCCATGAAATAACTAATGACACTAAGAAACACAATGTCAACTTTATAAGATCTACTATGTTTCGCACTTTTAATGGGAGACGGGAGTGTACTATTTCTATCTTAATGTGATGATCTCCTAATTGAGCATAACCCATTCCCAAGCCGATTGCAGAAGCCAGCAATAACCCGCTCAACTCAAATCCCCATAATGTTTGTCTCCATAACGCTCTGCAGACTATATCAATTAATACAATAACCATAATAGAAAGTAGAATAATAAAGGAAGTAGCCCCAGCCCATTTATTTAAATATAGAGACATATTTTTGAACATCACCGGCCCTCCAATGAAAGATTTAAGGATTTTACCTACCATTCATTAGTTAAACTACCAAAACTCCTTGCTCCTAGCCTGGATTCCCATGAAGAAAATTCAGTTAACATTATGATGCATATAATGTCCATTTATTAAGGGAATGCCGCCGTATATTGTTAGCTAATTAACTTAATTATAATAGTCACTGTGTTAGAAAATAGCAGAATAGCTGGATTTGATTAAGTGCTGATGTAATTGCCTGTAATATAATATTTTTTTAGAACATATGCTTTGCCAATCTCTGTTTCAATAATTGTAACAAGGTGGATACATGTTAATCAGTAAACCGAAACACCTAACAGATATGGCCTGTTTTTTCTGGAACCCAAAAATCCCACCTATCGACAATATGAAGCCCTCAGATCATTTTTTGTCGAAAGTCTCACTTCTTCGGAAGCTATATCTAAGTTTAATTTTTTAGATAATTTCTTATATGGTGTTAACTTCAAAAACTAACATGTGAATCCAAGCTAGCTCAATGCATGCATATTTGCATTCATCGTCGACTCGCCAGCACACCTTCTGCGATTAGGCCAAAACTCTGAGGGGTATTAAGAGCCTTCAGAGTGAATGCAAACGTAATATCCTTGTCACGAGACAAAGCTATCCTCTCAAGTGAAATGCAAGCTTGACTTTGTATCTACGACCCTTTATGGATTTCTCCTCTTTACTTTCCGAAAGAAACGTGAAATATGCCAAACTCAATTTTTTTATTATCTCATCTTTGATTTTCTATCATTAAGCGACAACTTCTTCTATCTGAATCAAGATATTCTCTTCAGAGTATTGAAAAGTTTGCCAAGAATCTCATGAGTATGTTCCCTGCGTAATGGGGGATGGGAAAACTCCTCATCAAAGCCTTCCACTTTTATTGGATTACCGAGTAACTTTAGTGTACCTGCCTTGGGATGGTCTACTGTAATCACATATTCCTATGAAGGGTGTGGGGACTTGTAAGCACCTCACTCGAACTATTAAGGGAAGAATAAGGAACCCCTTCTCTTTCAAAGATTTCAAACCACTCTTTGGAGTCCTTTGTGCTCAGCACCTCTTCTACAAGGGACCACAGTAAGTCTCTGTTCTCGATCCTTTTTGCCGGAGTCCTAAGTTTCTCATCATCCAGCCATTCCTAATGATCCAGAGCCCGACAGAGATTCTGCCAGGGGGCCTCCTTGTGAGCACAGATTACGATGGGCTTGTCTTTTCTTTAAAGCTGCCCAATATCACATTTTATTGTTAGTATTGCAACATTTTGCTCAATAATATCAACAGAATATCCATTGATGAAGGTATTTTTTTGAGTCGAATCGCTTAATTTAGGTGACATTTATCCGTCAATTCTTCTCTGCGAAGTCAGATTTCTCTTGGGAACTTTTGTGAAAAACTCGCTACTCCAACAAATCGCTCAATTTAGGTCTTAATAAAAAAGCAGGAATACCTGAACCGTTAAGCTATTTTTCACCCCCATCTAATCCCCTGCATCAAGGGGGGGGGATTTAGTAAATAACCTTATTTTGTTTCAGTTTTTCAATCTCTTCAGGGGATAGTCTTAGTAATTCGCCGAAAACGTAATCGTTATGCTCCCCCATAAGTGGTGCCCGCTCTTTCACTTGACCAGGTGTTTCGCTTAACTTGTATGGTATGCCATACACAGGTTCACTGCCCAGCACAGGATGTTCGACGAAAACATAGTTCTCTCGCTCATTGAAGCGTTGGTCGAGAAAACGATCCTCAGTATTGAGACAAGGTGTAGCCGCTACACCTTTTTGTTGCAATGACTCCGCGAGTTCGTAATGGTCATAATGAATAGTCCATTGAGACATCAACTCGTTCAAAGCTTCCTGATTTTGTACTCTTTGGTACAAATCGGAGAATCTTTCTTCATTGGCCCATGAAGGGTTTTCCATTGCCTGGCAGAGGTTATTCCACTCTTCCTCAGTCTTGACCACTATACATATCCATTTGTCATCGCCTTTGCACGGATAAACGCCACTAGGGGCAGCGTTAATGCTAACGTTCCCTTGGGAACCGAGTATGCGTCCATTCATCGTATACTCCATGATAGCTTCCCCGATGGTACATACTGCTGCTTCCCACATAGAGAGGTCAATATACTGACCTTCTCCTGTTTTCTTGCGGTGCCATAGCGCAGAAAGAACGGAAACCGCACCATGTAGCCCTACGTTAGGGTCACCATAAAACCCACCCATGCCGAGAGCAGGTTCGCCGGGATAACCAACGAGGCTATCAATCCCACTGAGAGAGGTGGCAGTGGGTGCATAGCCACGGATGTTCCTAAAAGGTCCATAACTTCCGGCAACGGGATAAGAGAGCATAATGATACTGGGATTGATCTCCTTCACCCGCTCATAGTCCAAGCTTAGTTTTTCTATACCCTCAGGGGTCATATTCTCCACCAGAATATCGCTTATCTCAATAAGCCTCTTCACCAAAGGGCGGCTTCTGGGGTGGGTCAAATCCAGGGTGGTAGACAACTTGCCCCGATTTACATTATGAAATAATGGGTTTTGCTCGGGATCTGGCACATCACCTACAATAGGTCTGCCCTGTCTCGCCGGATCGAGGCGGCGTCTTGATTCTACCTTAATTACCTCTGCACCCATATCTCCCAGAATTTGCCCAACTACTGCGCCAGCCCAAACCCAGCCAAAATCAAGCACTCTCAAATTATCAAAAGGTAATTGTCTCATGCTCATAACTAAATAACTCCTGTTCTCCTTAATCGCAATAGCTCTTTCCTCGAGTAACCTAATCGCTCACAATAAATTTTCTCATTTTGTTCCCCAAGCAATGGGGCAGGTCGTTTGATAGTTGGCGGCGTCTTGGAGAACTTATAAGGGGAACCAGGACACTCAAGCCTACCAGCCTCTGGATGATCAATCTGGACAAAGAAATCCCGTGCACTGAGATGAGGGTCATTAACCACATCCTCAATGTTCTTTATTGGAGTAAAGGGGACTTTACCATCATAAAACATCTGGAAAAGCCCTTGCTTGGTATGCTTCTTGAGCCAAGGCTCGATGAGGGAATCAAGCTCATCGGCATAGAGTTGTTGCATCTTGATACGATCCTGAAAACGGAGATCGTCCCCCCAGGCAGGATTGTCCATGATCTTGAGGAAACGCCGCCACTCCAGCTTGGTCATGGCAATAAGACGGAAGTCCCCATCTTTGCATCCAAGTATTGTCTGGGGGTATGGACCACCTATGGCGCGGCGACCGTATCTTTGCCAAATACGCCTCCCAAACACATACTCCACCAATGGGATGCCGAGGTGAAAGCTTCCCCAATTATCTACTTTTGCTAGGTCAATATGCTGTCCGTGTCCAATAAGATCTCGGGCATGCATGGCTATAAGGCAAGCTACAGCACCAGCGACGCCTGCCTGGTAAGAGCCGAGAAACAAAGGAGGATTTAGGGGTTCCCTATTTGGCTCGCCAGCATACATTGTTATGCCACCTAGGGCATTGCAGTTGGCTTCATATCCCTTATAATCGCTGTATCCACACTTTTGTCCAAAGGGTGAAATGGAGAGCATGATCAAGTCCTTATTCACTTCTTTTAATGTATCATAGTCTAACCCTGACTCTTTTGCTTCTTTGGGATGATGATTCTCTACCAGAATATCAGCTTCGTTAAGCAGTTGGTGCATTATATCTCGCCCAGATTTAGTCTTCAGATTAAGGGTGATCCCAAGTTTATTGGCATTAAGATAAAGGAATAGACCGCTACGCTCAGGGTGAGGTATATCTCCTGGAAATGGTCCATACGACCTTGCCTCATCTCCACTCCCTGGCTGTTCTATCTTGACCACCTCCGCTCCCAAATCAGCAAGCAGTTTGGCGGCATAGGCCGCAGAGACCATGCTTCCGCACTCAACTACTTTTACCCCCGATAGTGCTTGTTCAGCCATCTTTTATCACCTTCCTCTAAAAAAACAAAAACTATTTAATTATCCTCCAAGCCATAATCGGGGAAGATATAAAGATATTTGGGGAATGTATGCAAAGATAATCATACTTAAAACCAGCACCAGGAAGAAAGGCCAGATACCAGAGACTATGTTCTCCAACCTCTCATCCATTGCGCCCGCGAGAACGTAAAGGCCCAAGCCTATCGGAGGTGTAGCCAGGCCTGCGCCTACAGCAACCACCATAACGACACCAAAGTGAACAGGGTCCATTCCCATGACAGAAAGAACAGGGAAAATAATGGGAACCGTTACCAACATCATCACCGTCGTTTCCATAAACATTCCCAATATGAGATATAAAATAATAAGAGCAAACATGAGCAATGCGGGTGGGACATCAAATCCCCCGACGTAGCCTACTACTGCCTGAGGTAATCCAATTAGCCCAAACACCTTGCCCAGGAGCATCCCTGAGCCAAGGAGCATAAATAGCATGCCTGTCTGCTTAACGGTTAAGTAGAAAACTCTTACCGTGCCTCTTAAATCTACTTGGCGATAAAAAACAAAATTAATAATAAGGGCATATGCAGTAGCCACAGCTGCAGCCTCAGTAGCGGTAAAGATGCCGCCGTAAATCCCGCCCAGAATAATTACCGGCATGAGTAAGATAGGCCAGGCCCTGGCAAAAGTCTGCCATCGTTGCTTCCATGCTGCCGGCGGGTGGACACCATAACCACGCCGCCATGATATGATGCCAGTAACCGTCATCATGATAAACCCACAAATAATCCCCGGAAAGATCCCAGCAGCAAACAATTCTGGTACACCTACATTTGGAACAAGAGTGGAATAGATAATCATAGCGATGCTGGGAGGGATTAGGATACCTATCGTGCCGGCAGCACATATCATCCCCAGGATCATCTTCCTGGGGTATCCTGCTTCTTCCATTGGCTTGGTCAGCACCGCAGCTGTTGCAATAGATGTGGCAGGAGCTGACCCGGAAAGGGCGGCAAATAACATGGCGGTAATAACGGCTACTGAGCCCAGCCCTCCTGGCAGATGCCCGATTAAACTGTCTACGAACTCTACTAAGTATCTGGACATCCGCCCGGTAGTCATCATGTTTCCGGCAAGCAGGAAGAGAGGCACAGCCAGGAGAATAAAGCTGTTTAAGCTTTCAAACCATATCTGAGGAGCCAGGGTCTCAGGTGAGCCCTGGCTAAAAATGGCCACAATACTCGATCCACCACCCATGACTATAAACAGTGGAACGCCTATCACTAGAAAGACTACCATAATAAGAAAGCCAATCATTGCCATAGAGCATTCTCCTTCATCTGTTTCATTTAGCTGACTAAATTGCCGACGTGGACGGCTTGGCAGTGATGAATTTTATCAAGCGCTCAACGTAGCCAATAGTGAGCAAAACCATACCCAGGGTGAAAAAGCTGTATATAATCCACATAGGCCAGTCAAGAGTTTCCGACCGGGAGGAATGGAGGTAGCACCTTCGCACCAAGAACGTGGACAGGTAGCAAAACCAGGCACAGAATAATATCCCAATTAGGGAAATCACTATCTGGAACCAGCGTTGCATACCTGAGGAGAGCCATGTGAGAAAAAGCTCAAAGCTGGGATGGCTCTCGTCCCTGATGCAGAGCCATGCAACCCAGCAACCGGTCCAGATAACAAGGTAGCGGACTAACTCTTCTGCCCAATCTGTCGTTATCCCTAAGATATACCGAGCGAATACTATGTAAAGCATCATCAGAAACATACCGCTGAATATGGTAACTCCTATAACTGAAGTAATCCGACCGAGCCAGTCAAAAACCTTCAAGGTCAACTCCTTTTCTCCAAAGTCAAGGGGGAATCCGAACTAATAGCTAAATACTGCACTCCGTTCCCTTTTTGTTATCACTACTATTAATTACTTATACTTTTTATTGATCTCCATTATCTTATTGAAGACTTCATCAGGGACCTTCAACAACTGAGCATGCTTCTTCCACAAAGGCCTCCATAATCTGAAGGCCTCTTTTTCAATCTCCTCCGGCCACATCATATATTCCTTGGATTCCTTATGCAAAGTCTCATCAAAGTGTTTGGTCTCCTCCCGCAACCTGTCTCGGGACATCTTGATGAGCTTGGGCATAATACCTTCAAAGGCAACCTGAACATCCTTGGGCAGCTTTTTCCATGTCTTCATGCTGAATGCCACTGGTGCATCGGTCGCTAATCCTCTAATACGCATTACATAAGGAGCAACCTGGTATGATTTGGTAGTTACCCCTGCCTCCAGGCTCGTAATGATCCCATCGATTACACCGGTTTGGACTGCTGATACCATCTCTGCCGCAGAGACTGTCACCAGGATGCAGCCCAAGGCTCCCCAATAATCCCTAGTAAACCCAGGAACAGGCCACCTCAGCCTCTTTCCCCTGATGTCATCCAATGTCCTGATTGGGCTGGAGGAGGCAACTATGCCACCATTGGTGTAAGGGAGTAGTCCTAATGATTTTATACCCAGGGGGTTAAGCCACTTTTCGTCCCAACCCTCTTTCATAATCAAATCTTCAACCTCACACAGTGCCTCAAGAGTGGGCATACTGCCTATGGTCATCAAAATGTTTAATGGCTTGGTTGCAGGGTATTTAATTAAGTAAGGTGTTGGAGTAAGTGATATATCGGCAGATCCGTCAATTAAGGCCCCTATTTCTTCCCTGGCACTGAAGAGTGAGCCTGCACCAAAAATCCTTATCTTAACTCTCCCGTTGGTAGCATCACCTATCATCTTATTCATGGTCTCAAAGACCCACTGCCTTGCATGGGTGACAGGATAGGCATGGATGGCCTTTAAAACTATCTTCTTTTCTGTAGTGGGTGATGCAAGGGCGGGCTTCCTTTGTGGCTCAAAAACTGACATCAAGAAACTAAGTATTAATAAACATGAGATTACAGATAAGATAGTTTTTGCTTTCATTTGTCTCCTCCTTCACTCGTTGCTTTATTTTAGAACACATAACACCTTACTTTAAGAATATTTGAGGCCTTTCCTAAACAACCACTGCGTAGCTCTTGCTCGTATTATTGTTTGCAGAGGCAAGAGTTTCATGCTAAAAGAACCAAAACCTCTCTACATCAATAATGACATCTAAGCACCATCCTTTAATAGATAATTTCTCTTTCCTGAAGAGAGGCTATCTCGGAGGCACTCATCCCAAGCAAAGTGCCGTACACATACTCCTCGTGCTCACCCAACAAAGGACTGCTGTGATGTTCAGGCGGTGCAACAGAGAGCCGCCAAGGAAAAGTAATCTCTCTGAGGGTTCCCAATACAGGATGTTCCACATTTACCCAACCGCCACGGTGGTCAAGATGAGGGTCATTAACCAATTCGTCTGCCCTAAAGGTGGGTACAGCAGCAATATTGGCTTTTTGGAGGATGTCCATTACCTCGTAATCAGTATACTTGACAGTCCAGCCCCCTATCAACCGGTCTAGATCCTCCTGGTTATGCCAGCGGCTCAGGCTATCGGAAAACTTCTCTGCCCTTGTCCAGTCAGGGTTGCCCATAACATCACACAGTGCTTCCCACTCCCCTTCGTTGGCTATGGCGATGCTGATCCAGGTATCCTCGCCTTTACATGGGTAAATTCCGTGAGGTGCCATGATATCATCGGCATTCCCTTTGCGAGTTTGAACTCTTCGATTCATTGCATAATCCATTACTGCATCTCCAACAAGACATGTAATTGTCTCACGGGCCGACAGGTCTATATGTTGGCCTTCACCGGTTTGCTGGCGATGGATCAATGCGGCCAACGTTGCGAAGAAAGCGGTCATAGCAACGGTTTGATCCATGGTCGCCCTGATCTCTGTAGGTCTGCCGTCCCGATAACCGGTCAAATAGGCCAAGCCGCCAAGGGCAGAAAAGATAGAAGCATAGGTAGCATACCCTTTTTCCGGGCCCTCACTGCCCATACCTGAAATGGAGGTCATGATGATATCGGGCTTGATCTCTTTAAGAGATGGATATCCGAGGCCCAGCCTGTCCATGACTCCAGGGCGGAAGGCCTCTATCACTACATCACTCATCTTAACCAGTCTCCTGGCAATATCAATTGCCTCCGAACGGCTCAAATTCAAACGGATACCAAGCTTGCTCATATTGCAAGAGTTGAAAACAGAGCTACTATTGACGATGTCAGTGTCTTTGGCCAGAGTGGAGATTACCATATGTCTCGGGTCGCCCGAAACTGTTCTCACCAATCTGGTAAAGTCGAGATGCTTTAAACTCTCTATCTTGATGACTTCCGCCCCCATTGCCCCAAAACTACTTGCACAAAGTGGACCTGCCCAAACCTGCGAGAAATCAAGAACTCTGAGTCCATTTAATACTCCCATTGTATTCAAACCTCCCTTCCAAAAAGACTTTGAATAAATTAAATGACACCGGCCTCTCTGAGCCTTATCAAATCGTCTTTACTAAAACCCAATCGTTGGCCATAGACCTCTTGATTGTGCTCGCCCAACAAAGGGGCTGGACGTTTTGCCTGCCGCGGTGTATGCGACAGCTTATAAGGCGTGAAGGGATAAGACAATCTCCCTGCTTCAGGGTGGTCTAATTCTGCAAAAAAATTCCGCACCTTAAGCTGTTCAGATTTGAGTATGTCCTCTGGAGAACAAATTGGAGCTACAGCGCAACCTTCGGCTTGAGCCCCGTGATACAGATCCTCCACTTTTTGATCTTTGGTCCATACCTCAAGGAGGGCATTAGCTCGTTCCCCATGTTCCGTGCGACTGGCTCGATCCTTAAACAGCTCGTCGCTGGCCCATTCCGGATTACCCATAAACTCGACAAGCTTGTACCACATATGGTCTTCCAATGGCATTATTTGGGCATATCCATCAGAACACTCAAATAATCCTCCAACAGGCAGCATCCGGGTCATCCGATTCTCAAGAAAGCCTTGATTAGGGTATCTTGCCAGTTCAACCCGATTGAGGTTTAACAATGCCTCTTGCTTTGATATGTCTACATACTGACCGCAACCCGAGGCATTTCGATAATAAACTGCAAGGAGGATACCGGCAACTGCCATAATGCTACACTGCACTTCGCCAGCATAGTTACCTGTTTTGATTGGTTCACGATCATGGTTCCTCCGCCATTCATCTCCACCAGGGAGAAGATAGCATTCCCCACCGCTGGCAAAGGTATTAATGTAATAGGCCTTATGATCTTTATATGGACCAGTCTGACCAAAAGGCGTAATGGAAGCCATAATCAAATTAGGATTGATACACTTCAAAGACTCATAATCTAATCCCAGGTCTTGCATTTTCCCTGGGGGTTTATCTTCTACAACAATATCCACATCTCTGACCAGTTGTTCAAAGATTTGTTTACCGGCATTTTGTGCCAAGTCTAAAGTAAGTCCTATTTTATTTGTGTTAAGATAAAGGAAAAGCCCGCTGCGCTCAGGGTGAGGGATATCATGTAGAAAGGGCCCTCTCCTTCGTGCCTCATCACCGTCCGGTTCCTCGACCTTAATCACATCTGCCCCGAGATCCGCTAATAATTTGGAGCAGTAAGGACCTGCAACCATGCTACAACACTCCAAGACCTTCAATCCTGCAAGAGCTTGTTTGGACATAACCCTCCTCCTATTGGTGATTCCGTTGATTGGCTATGCGATTTTCTATTGTGAAGGAAGACTCACTATAGCCATACCGCGGGCGGTAATCTCATCACGCTGGTTTTCGCATGAAATACTACATTTTACAAGGCACTCTTTATCCTCAATGAACTTATCAATTACTTTGCCACGGCACCATTGCGTATCCCCTTCTATATTATGCCGTCTATTCTGAACATCAAGCTGTTTTAGCCAACCATCATCGCCCATCCAATTGGTCACGAGGTGTCCCAACCAACTAATGCGCTGCGGACCGTAATCATAAAAGCCGGGAACACCAACTCGAATCGCCATATCATCATCATAGTGTACACTCTCTGGAACGTCAGGAACATTGCACCTGTTTCGCACTGGTGCCCCTGGGTGCCGTTTAATAAAATCATAACGAATTTCATTGGCCCACATGAAAGGCTCATTACCCCAGCCGATCTTAAAAGCTACTATATCGCTGACAGTAAGTGGTCCTTTCACCACTGGAGTCAAATCATCGCCGATGTTTACATCCTCCCAGTATCTGGGGATTGCCCCCCGAATCTCCTCTCGTTCAATATCTGCCCAGATCTCTTCTAACTCCTCATCGCTATAAACATGCTTGGTAATGCCCTCATATTTTCCCTTTTCTCGAGCCGTATCCCGTTCATGCCTTATGACATGAGTAAAAAGCTCAGCGACTATCTCATTGTTTTGATTCCGATAGACCTGACGCGAGATTTGCCAGAAGGTTCTCCCTGCAAAATGACTCCTCTTCTTTTCATGGATTTCATGGATTCCCCCGCTGACTGTAATTCGGTCATCGATGTGGACCGGTTTATGGAAATGCCAATCGGTTCCAGAATGCATCCCGTGAATTCCTGGCATACCCATGCGACCTGCCATCATAGTCGTACTAAATAACCAGGTAGGCGGGGCGATAATATGACCGTAGCATGTCTTTCGTGCATACTCTTCATCACGCCATAAGGGATTCCTGTCTCCGATGCTGTCTGCCCAGTGTCTTATTGCATCCTTTGTTGCTGCTTCGTTGAACTGGCGGCGTGCCGGGTATTCTATTCCCTTGAGTTTCAGCAATTCTTCAATCATTTCATCGGTAATTTTTGTTTCAGTGCCTGTTTTGCTATGCTGCTCCATCTGAATCCTCCTTTTTGTACATGCTTTGCTTTTCTTAAGAAAGTTGCCTCTGCGTGAAAGCGCTATCTAGATAACTATGCCTCGTTTTCCCTTGTTTCTTTTGTCCTCGTTTTCAAAGTTGTTGATACAATCATGTGCATATCCGCAATGAGGTTTTCAGAATTAGCTGCAAATTGTATTCTTAACCCTGTCAACCAATTCTTCAGCGTCTTTGACAATCCTCTCAATCAGCTCCTTACATGTTGGAATATCCCTAATAAGACCGGCAACCTGGCCACAGGCAGTAGACCCCCATTCTAAATCGTTTTCCTTATAAGCCTTCTGGAACCTTCCCTTTGCATGTTGCAGCATCTTCCAGGGATCGGCTTTTTGCTCGGCCATGTCTAACATACTCACGGCGAACTTATTTTTTAAAACCCGCGCCCTGAATCCCGTAAGATTGTCAGTAATTACAGTATCGTCTTCACAGCTTCGTATTATCCACTCTTTAACAGGTAATCCAACAGGACATTCTTTGGTCACAATGAATCTAGTCCCCATAGAAATCCCTTCTGCTCCCAACACCAGAGCGGCCAAAAGACCCCTTCCATCTGCAAATCCCCCAGCTGCTACAATGGGTATTTTAAGCCGCTCTGAAACTTTCGGTATTAATATGGAACTGGAGACAAAGCCGGTGTGTCCTCCCCCTTCAGTTCCCTGGACAATAACTAAGTCGGCACCATCATGCTCTGCTTTAATTGCATGTTTTGTAGCACCCATTGTAGGCATATTTATCATACCGGATGGCTTTGTTCGTTCTATTATTCTCTTTGGATTTCCTTTCCCGTAACTGGCCACCTTTACCTTCTCATCTATTATGATGTCCAAGAGCATATCAAGTTGAGGGTTTTCAGGTAAAAAGTTGACTCCAAAGGGCTTATCTGTAAGTTCTTTTACCTTTTTGATGTTCTCTCTTAGCTCATCAGGCTCCATGCCTGCAGCACCTAGTATTCCTAATCCTCCTGCTTTTGAAACCGCAGCAACTAGCTCTGGCCCTGAAACATGGGCCATGGCTCCCTGAATGATTGGGTATTTTATGCCCAGAAGCTCTGTGACTCTAGTTTTCATTTTAAATAGCCCTTTCTTTTAATGATCTGGGTTGAGGTACTCTTCTTGGCCAAGTCACAAAAGACATTTAGACCTTCCTACTACTACGTTAAGATTTTATTGACATTATTTCGATTTTTCTATATACACTCGGGTATGGAAACTCGAGAGATAGAACAATTTCGGTTGAAGCTGGAGGCTTTCGTGGCTGATGTAGTTT
>JAXHVC010000157.1:0-16904 GCA_034189315.1 Chloroflexota bacterium
GGGATATCTTGAAGTGGGATATCCTGTAGTGGAATATCTTGTAAAGGAATATCCTGCAAGTTAATAGACTGAGCACATGATTCGATCTCATTTGGCACTGCGGTTTTAGAAAGTAGGAGTCCGGAGGGGAAATAGGTCTCCCATGGATTCATTAGTGGATAGGCGTCTAGTTGAACCTCATCCACATCTACTAGTAGAGTTATATATGGAGTGTCACCTATTCCATTATTATTTACGTCTTCTCCCTCGTAGTCACTCCAGTAGTTACCTAAATAGTCAACGTACACTTCGTTTTTATGTGTGTAAGTTAGTGAAGTCGGAGAATTCCAGTAGTTAACCGAAGTATCCCCACGGTATGCATTTGCATAGCTATCGATAAAATCATTGATATAAATATAGTTGTTGCCAGATGAATAAAGTTCCATTCCAGTATAGTTACGAACTAGAGTGTTACGTGTAATGATGTTGTCGGTTGAATTATTTAGATATATCCCAGTGTTGCCATTCGTGCATGTGTTTCTGATGATTTCGTTAGAGTCTGACTGCTCTAAGTGGATGACCATTGGTGCTTCACCGAAGGATGTACAAGTATTCTCTGAAATCGAATTGTTACTTGATGAAACCAGCCGAATACTGTCAGATATGTTGTAGCAGATATTCTTCTCGATGAAGTTGCCAGTTGAAGAATTCGAGACGTAGATGCCATACACGTTCATATGTGCCTCGTCCCATCCTATACGGTTGTTTCTTATAATGCAGTTAGAGGCTTCTGCCGCGATATGAATCCCTGCTGTATAGTCTTGTTCATAAGAATCACTGCCATAGATACTCAAGTTCTCTATGGTTGTGCCTGGAACTTGGATTAAAAACACAGGATCGTATTCGGATTCTGCTTCGATGAGGGTATCCTCAGCGTTCTTAGATGATGACCCTATGGTGAGCGATTTGGGAACCTCAACGTTCTCAATATAGGTTCCACTGTCTATCGTGATAGTATGTCCATCTTTGGTGTCATCATCGTCGATAGCAGCTTGGATGGATGCATAATCTTCGCCGGTATCTATATTGTGAATTGGTAATATTTCCTGTGCCTGTGTGACTACCTGTGGGATGGGCATTGAAAGCAACAGAAGCGTAATGCAGAAGGCAGCTAGGAATACTCTGCTTTTTCTAACTCTGATCATTCACTATGCCTCCCAAAGACAGTTATTGTGGTTCGGGTGAAGAATTATGATGCCCTACGTGTGATCAGGTGATCTTGAGGTGCTTAACTTAATATTGCAAAACCTAACAAATTAACCTAATGTCCGTCAACTACCATTAAATTAACAGAACCTCCAATAAATGTGTATGAATCGTGATGTGAGTATCAAAATAGGTGGTATTGAGCAGTGGATAATATATTATGGTACAGCTGGGTGCATTTGGATTAGAATATAATGATTAGATAGTAATTGACTCTATCCAATGGTCAGATAGTTGACCAATTATAAGTTAAGGAATTGCCATTGTTGTAGGTGATTGGATGTTTAAATCCAAAATTCCAAGCACCAAATCCCAGGCAATATCTAGACTACAATGACAATATTCGGTCGGATACCCTTCTCTTTTGAGCTTTGGTTATTGGGATTTGTGTAGAAGTTCGAGCTTGGGATTTGGGATTTCATTCTCGCATACTGAGACATAGATAGTTAGACGGCGATTGTTCAGGGCTTAACTTAATGCAATTGCCCTTGGAGGAAGACGAAATTTGGAAGAGCCTCTCTTTCCGCCACGGGAGAGATCTATAGTGAGGGGGATTCCTATTATCTTATACCCTTCGCTCGCTGACGTAGTTGCTTAATGTGATCTCTATGTTTTCGTATCTACGGTGTTCGTTGGTTGTTTTTCATCATGATCGATTGAGGCTTTGACCCCTACCTAGCTCCTTCAATTCAAGAGCCCTTTGTCTATTGAATTCGATCCCAAGGCTATCGAATATACTTATTGCTTCGGTGAGAGGTGGGTCTACCATGATCGCTGCTCTTTCTTTATCGTGGTCTGATGCTGCCATATCTCTGTAGAGATTGGCAAGTTGCCATAGGCTTTGTCCTAGTTCATGAGGTACTTTTCTATCTTGTAGAATGTCCTTGCTTTCCTTGAGCAGTTCTTCTGCCTTTTTCCATTGTGCGAGGCAGTGGTAGGACTGTCCCATTATTCGACGAATGCTACCTTCTGCTACGCTCATTTTATGTTGGAGGGCTATGTTCAATGATCGATTGCAGTACTCGATAGCAATATATGGTTGGCCTAGTCCGAGATAGGCTTCTGCGAGGCGCTGACAAACCTCGATGAGGAATCCACGGGATTGAATCTTTTCGAACATAGTCTGGCTCGGTATTAAGTGTTCTAAGGCCTGGCTGTAATCTCCCCGCCTAGTGTATGCTCGGCCTAGATTGGCGTGCGACAGTGCAACCCCTAGAACGTATCCAGTCCTTTCCCAGGTTCTTAGACACACATAAAAGGCCCCCAAGGCTTTTTCCAGATGGCCTTGGTCTGAATATATCTCTCCCAAGTTGTTGGAGACTGTAGCTACACCGTTGACATCACCAATGGTTTCCCTAATGTTGAGGCTTCTCTCGTAATGCTCCTTGGATTTTTTCCAGTTCCCTTGATAGTAGTAATCCACTCCAAGGTTGTTGTGGACTTTTGCCTGTCCTAAGAAATCACCAGTCTGTTCGTAGATTATCAGGCTTTGTTGTCGGTATTCGAGTGCTTTATCAATATTTCCCAAATCTGTACATACAGCACCTAGTAGATAGGAGGCATGGGCTTGCTCGGCAGGCGATGCAGCTCTGGATGCCAGGTCCAAGCTTTGCTTGCACCAATCCTTTGCTTGTTCGTAGTCTCCACGACGATACTGTACTCCTGCCTTAGCAGCATAGAAACGGGCGTGTTCTACTAGTTCTCCGCTAGCTAGCGTTTTCAATCCATTGTCCAGCCATTCAAGGGCAACATCGTATTCTCCAGTTCTTTCATATACCATGCCGATCTTACGTTGGAGAATTGCTACATTGTCTGTTGCTTGGTCCCGAGTCATAGAAATAGTGCCCAATCCTTGGGGTATTTCCGGAGATCCCGTATCGGTTGATGCTTGGTTGTAACAACTAAGGCTGGCTTTGTAATCATCAAGTGCATGATCGTATTGTCCGACCAATTCGTGAATATCCCCGAGGTCTTCGTATAGATTGCCTTGTAGTAATAGGTTGTCATCGTATAGCTCTCTAGCAAGTTCCAAAGCTTGTTGATAGAAATCAATTGCCTCTTGATTGGCGAACATCCTCTTGGACTTAACTCCTGCCTTTACTGAATACTGCAGAGTCTTGGACTTGTCTCTTGTTCGATTGTAGTGATGGCACAGCAGTTCATAATAGTCCTCTATATGGTCCATACAGTTTTCTTCAAAGTAAGTGCCTATCTTGCTGTGTAACTCTCTGCGCTTGGAAAATAGCAGGCTTTCATATGCCACTTCCTGAGTTAGGATGTGCTTGAAGAAGTACTCTGGTGTTGGCTCTGGGCTTTGTAGTCGGGTTAGGTCAAAGCTGCTTAATTCGTCTAACCTAAGGAATAACTCCTGATCTTCGATATTACGAGGGTAGATACTCTTTAACACCGGATATTGAAAAAGTCTCCCGATCACGGATGCAACTCGTAGTACATTCCTTGTTTCCGGATCAAGTCGGTCTATACGTGACATAACCACACCCTGGATAGTGTCGGGTATGTCCAATTGTGACACATCTCCTACCGGTCGATATTCACCAGTCAGGACATCTTGCTGCAATTGCCTGGAATCTAGGAGCGACTTGACGACTTCTTCTACGAAGAATGGATTACCCTGGGACTTTGTGAGAATCAATTGTCCGAGTTCCTCTGGTAATTCTCCTGCTTGTGCTACATTTCTAGCCAATTCTAGGCTTGCTTGTTCGGAGAGTTCCTTCATGGTGATATTAGTATGGTTGGGATAACCAAGGAAGTCGGGCTCGAAGCCCTCTTTTGGTCTATAGACTATGCAAAGGAGTATGGAATGCTTGGCAATATTTCTGGCGATGTAGCCAAGTAGTTCTTGGGAAGGTTTGTCTGCCCAATGTAGATCTTCTAACACTAGGAGGATTGGATTTCTTCTTGCATGTGCCTGTATGAGTTCAAGTGTGATATCAAGGAGCCTTTGGTGACGTAACTTGGCGTCTAGACTTCTCATTAGGTTGCTTTCTGGGATAGGGGCATGAAGGAGTTCACCCATAACCGCTATCCATTCGCTGAGTTCTGGACATAGGTCGTTCATCGAGGTTTCTATTTTCTTGGCTCTGATGTCGTTTTCATCGGTGCTGAGCAGATTGAAAATGGAACCAAAGAGTTCAATCCATGGCATATATGGGGTGCTAGTGCCATAGGATTGACAATCTCCTGTGTAGATTGTGCCACCTTGTTGTATACACAAGTTGACCAGCTCTTGCGTCAAACGGGACTTTCCAATCCCTGCAGGGCCAGTAATGGATAGCAATTGCCCTTGTCCTGTGAATGCAATTGCCGTGATCTTCTGCAATACCTTGGTTTCGTCTTCCCTACCGATCAGGTGCCCTTGATTCATGTTTTGATGCCGAAGGTCTTCCCAGCGTACTTCTTCCTCTACTAAATAGGTTTGTATTGGCTGACTTTTCCCCTTGACCTTTATTGGCTCCTGTATTTTGGTCACAAACTTATTAGTTGTTCTTGTATGCGTGGAAGGGCCCATCACTATTTGGCCTTCGTGAGCAACACTCATTAGCCGTGCTGCCAGATTGACAGAGTCCCCCATTACGGTGTACTCCTTGCGTGAGGGTGAACCCACATCTCCGCAATACACATGACCAGAATTGATACCGATCTTTTGTTTAAAGGGCATCTCCGATTTTTCTAGTTGCTCTCTTATATCCAGGGCAAAGCGAATGGCTCGCTCTTCATCGTCTTCGTGGGATGCTGGGGCTCCAAAGGTAATTAAAACCTTGCTACCGCTAGTGCTCAAGTCGCATCCGATCACCAGCCCATCGTACTTGGTAACAGTGTGTTGAATCATGCAGAAGTAATCGTTCATGATGTTAGTGATCTCTTCTTCATGAGTTCTTCCATGATCGCGAATGACCTCGTTTGTCCCCAGAAGGTTTATAAAGATGGTGGTGACGTAGCGATGTTCTCCTTCGGGATTGGAATACTCCGGGTGAGTGCGGATTCTTTCTATTAATTGTTGTGGTAGAAAATGCAAGAGTTGTTCTAGGGCTTGGTCGCAATCAACGTGTATTCGTTGGGGTGCCAGATAGGTCGGGATCGTTTTGGAACGAAAACATATGAATTTGCAGTACCCATCACGTTCTTCTCCTATCTCTATTTCGTCATGCAGTTCCTTGCATGTTTGCGGTCCAAGAAAAACCTCCCCAGCATTCGCAATGGCCTCTATTTTTGCCGTATGATCTACCTCATTTCCGACGAAAACATAGTGCAGACGATCTTCAATAGAGCCAAGACTTGCTTCGAAGAACTCTCCTGAATTAACACCGATACTCATCTCCAGGAGGAATTTTCCTTGTGAAGTGGATACTTGGCCAAAAGACTGCATGACCTCTTGCATTTGCTGGGCGCATCGTACTCCAAGTGCAGCATTTTGCTGTCCCATGAATAGGAGGAGCATGGCATCTCCCCCAAACTTGAGCTGAATTCCTCCATAGGTGGAAGCGATATCAAGCATTCTGGTGAAATATGCATTGAGAATGCGGGTCAGCTCTTCCGCCCCTTCCCTTCCCAATTCGGCCAGCTTCTCCGACATTGCAGTGAATCCTGAGATATCTGCAAATACCAGTGTACCCTGACGGAATTGCCCCTTGACTATTGGGGCATCTGGATCCGAGAGCCTTTCTTCTACGATGTGTTGTGGTATATAGGGTAGTACTGAGTGAAAGAGATTCTGGTGTGGATTGTTCACTGAGTTACTCCTTCGTCTTTGGGTCGAGCACATCTCGTAGACCATCTCCTAAGAAGGTAAAGGCGAGCATGAGGATAGCAATACACAGGGCTGGAAAGAGGATCAAATGTGGTGCATTGAATATCGCTTGTGTCCCCTCCTCTATCATGCCACCCCAGCTTGGTGTTGGGGGTGCAATGCCTATGCCGATGTAACTCAAGGCGGCCTCTGCAAAGATAGCTCGTGGAATGCCAAAGGTCATAGCCACAATTATGGGGCCCATCGAATTTGGCAGCAAGTGGTGCCTAATAATATGAATATTAGATGCTCCCATAGCTTGAGAGGCAGTGACGAATTCCTGGTTCTTTAGAGAAAGGATTTGGCCTCGTGTGAGGCGGGCGATGTTGGTCCACGAGACGAGACCGATAGCCAGGAACATCATCAGTACACCACCACCAAAGATGAACCTGAATAGGATAATCAGCAGGAGGTCTGGAAATGCATAGACTATGTCTGTAAAGCGCATGATAAGGTTATCGAACCTGTTACCAGCTATGCCTGCTAATGTGCCTAGAGGTACACCGATTATAACGATGATGAATTGGGTGAATATCCCGATTGCCAAAGAAATCCGAGTGCCATATATGATTCTGCTTAAAACATCCCTACCAAGAATGTCTGTGCCCATGGGATGTGAAAGGCTTGGGGATTCTTGCGTATGGCTGTAATCCTGAATATTGGGGGCATAGGGAGCGATTATATCAGCTAAAATCGCCATTACGACCATGATAGCAATGACGACCAGGCCAACTACTGCTAGCCTATTTTTTGCTAATCTTCCGAGGGATATGTCCTGCATCATGTTTCCGGGGCGTAACGAATTCTGGGATCGACCATAGCGTATAGGATGTCTACAACTAGGTTTGTTGTGGTGATTGCGAAAGCATAGAACATGGTCCCTCCCATGATGAGGCCGTAATCCCTATCGAATACGCCGATGATGAATAATCGCCCAATACCGGGTACGGCAAAAAGCGTTTCGATGATGATCGATCCGCTGACCAGGAAAGCCCATTCAGGACCTGTGATGGTGAGTATAGGAATTAGGGAGTTTCTTAACACGTGTCTACTAAGGATTGTTCTTTCCGGTAATCCTTTTGCCCGAGCTGTGCGAACGTGGTCCTGGTGTAATGTGTCGAGAACGGAGGCTCTAGTAACCCTCGCTATTAAAGCTGTGGGAAAGGTTGCCAGTGCTAGTGCGGGGAGAACAACATGTTGTGGCGATCCCCAACCCGCCGCTGGCAGCAGGTCGAATACCACGGCAAGGATGAGCATAAGGACTATGCCAATGATGAAACCGGGAACGCTGACTAGGCTGGTTGAGAGTACTGTGATGAGATGATCGATCCATGTATTCTGTTTGAGTGCGGACAAAGTTCCTAAGGATATGCCTGCAATCAGTGCCAAGCTGAGGGCTATCGCTGCGAGTGTGAATGTTGCAGGAAGACCATCTAGTATGATATCGGTGACACCTCGATCACCATAGACATATGAGATGCCGAGGTCCCCATGTAGGAGATTCCACATTAGTTGGCCATATTGCTCCCAGAGTGGTTTGTCGAGGCCGTAGTGTTCGATGATTTCTTTGACAATATCGGGATCTTTGGCCGCTGTAAGCCCCTCTCGATCCCATGGTCCTCCTGGGATGGCATGCATGAGAGTAAAGGTTATTGCTGATATGCCCAGAAGGACTATACCTGTCCAGAGCAGACGGTGGGCCGTATATTTCAACATGGTTTGGAAAGTCCAAATCTCCAGCCGATGACTCAGCTTGTCTTTCTTCTGGACTACATGGATGGAAATAAAACCAATGGGTAGGGGCGAATTTATTCGCCCTCCCTTTTAGAGCTGAAGTGCTGCGCAATATGGCAAGAAAATCCTAAATCCGAATCTCAAAACACCATACAATATTGAAATTCCAATCACCAAAGCATGAAAGGTTTAAATATTTCAGATTTGGAGTCTCTTTACCTTTTTGGCCTTGGTTCGCTAGGGTCAGGATAATTCGATTTGCGAGAGAAATAGATCACCAGGGAAATACAAGTCCATCGCGGTGCTCACCACACCTTTGACGCTAGTTTTCTTTAATGCGTACATCTCGTCGTTAAACATAAAGATAGCCGGAGCATCCTGTACCATGATGGCCTCGGCCTCTTGCCATAGGTCCAACCGGACATCGTCATCGGGTTCTGCCAATGCAGAAGCTACTGTATTATCGAAAACTGGATTGCTGTATTGAGCTATGCCTGCATTGTAAGCCCCAGTAGTTGCAAAGAAATCGGGTAGCCAGTTATCTGGGGCTGGGTAGTCTGATGAAAAGCTGATATAGGCCAGGTCCCATTCGTCATGCTCTTCAAATACCCTGTCCCAATATACGGCTTGTCCTACGCCGACTACATCAATAGATATCCCTAGATTGTCTTCCAATTGACCTTGTATGAACTGGGCTATAGTTGGATTGCTCCCAACATTAGAGTAGACAAGCCTAATATCTGGTAATCCCTTTCCTTCAGCGTAACCAGCCTCGGCGAGCAGGTCCTGAGCTTGTTCGGAATCAAAAGCGAACTCATCTCCTGCCGTTTGATTGTAGTCATTTTCGTATCCGGGCATACCGGCGGGAATCCAGCTATAGGTAATACTACCTCGTCCTCCCTGCACAGAATTTACCAGGGCATCCCGATCTATAGCCGTGCTTAAAGCCTTTCTTAGCGTCGAATTGTCGAAAGGTGGTTCGGCACAATCAAAAAACACTGCGTTGGTTTTCAATCTAGGATAGGATATCAATTCCGGGTTGTCGGCCATTGTGCCCTCGGTTCCAAGAGGAACTCTTGCAATATCCAGGTCTCCTGTCTTGTATGCTATGTATTCAGTAGCGGCATCTTCATACATTGAATATCTGACCTCATCGAGCATTGCCTTTTCTCCCCAATAGTTGGGATTCTTTTCCAGGGTGATGTGATCATCGGTTACCCATTCCTGAAGCAGGAACGGTCCGTTTCCAATGCAGCTTTCCGTACTCTTATCCCATTCGTCTCCATTCCCCTCTACGATGTCTTGTCTCAGCGGATATACGGCCCATAGGGCCATACGTTGCAGGAAGGAGTTGCAGGGATTACCAAGAGTTATGCGAAGGGTGTAATCATCGATGGCCTCGACACCAATATCATCAGCCGAAGCCTCCCCTTTCCTATATGTTTTGGCATTAGCAATATCGTAGAATAGGCTGCGGTATGGAGCCTTGGTGTCGGAGTGAAAGAGCCTCCTAATACTATATACAAAATGTTGGGCTGTTACTGGTTCTTCATCGCTCCATGTCACATCATCCCGAAGGTTAAAGGTGTAGGTGAGGCCGTCTTTCGAGATCCCTCCATTGAGAGTGGATGGGACTTCGGTGGCAACCACCGGTTTTAGTGACAGGTCTTGATTGAATCCCAGGAGACCGTCGAATAGCTGTATCACCAAGCTAAGGTCCCTGGCCGCACCTGCCTTTTGTGGATCGAGGGTGGTGGGATTTCCACCAAGGTTGATACGCAATGCATCTGATGATCCTTCACAACCAGTCACAAAAGGCAAGCTTGAAATAAGAAGTGCCATAATGAGTAGATACTTTAACAGCGATCTCCTAAACCTTGACATAAGCATTCTCCCTTGAAGACTGGATGAGTGTGTTACACATAATTCTGCGGGATCTGATAGAAGATGAGGTGGATACAAGTAATTTAGCACACCATGTATGCTATGAAATCTATCGGATCCAGCCTTAACCGGTGATAATATACCATGTGGGTAAACGTACGAACAAGGGTTAGAGGTAGGTTAGGATTATACGGATATGAGTGTTCTGTTGCAGGTTAAGGGATTAACAGTGCATTTCCATACGAAGCGAGGCATGGTCAGGGCCGTAGATGGTATTAGTTATGACCTTGCTGAGGGTGAGATACTCTGTATGGTGGGAGAGAGTGGCTCGGGCAAGAGCACGAGCATTCTTTCATTAATGAAGCTATTATCTAAATCAAAACATGACATAATTGATGGCGAGGTGGTTTTTGAGGGTAGGGAGCTACTAAGGCTCAGTGAAAGTGAGATGCGTCATGTTCGGGGCAGTAGAATAGCCATGGTGTTTCAAGAGCCAAACACTTCCCTAAATCCAATGCTCTCAGTAGGTCGACAAATTTCAGAAACTCTACAGCACAATCTGGGTATGGATAGGAAAGCTGCCATACACCGGAGTGCTGAACTACTACAGATGGTGGGTGTTGCCGATGCGAAGAAGAGGTTGGGTGATTATCCCCACCAGTTTAGCGGAGGCATGCTCCAGCGCGTGATGATTGCCATGGCTCTAAGTTGTGGACCCAGGCTGCTACTTGCCGATGAACCAACCTCCGCTCTGGATGTGACTACCCAAGCCCAGGTCTTAGAGACGATCAAGAGTTCTGCCGATAGTGGGGAAATGGCGGTGATTTTGGTTACTCATAATCTGGGCTTAGCGGCGCAGTATTGCCAAAGAGTTATTGTGATGTATGCAGGTCACATTGTCGAAGAGGCTCCGGTTTTAGAGTTTTTTAATCGCCCTCAGCATCCCTATTCCCAGGCGTTGATTAGGGCAGTTCCTCGTTTAGATCAGCCGGTAGAGGAACGATTGTGCTCAATTGAGGGCTTTCCCCCAAACCTGGTTGCTCCCCCTGGGGGGTGTTTGTTCCATCCTCGTTGTGATTACGCTATAGAGGTATGCTCAACAGTCGTCCCAAGTTTGACGTATGTATCGGAGTCACATAGGGTGGCATGTTGGGTTTGTTCAAAAGGTAGTTAATCAATATGGATGACAAAGCTATGATCAGGGTGAAGGCCCTCTGCAAGTACTATCCCGTGACAAGGGGTATAATCTTTCGCCGCAACGTAGCAAGTTTAAAGGCAGTAGATAATGTGAGTTTTTATATTAGGAAGGGAGAGACACTAGGATTAGTGGGTGAAAGCGGCTGTGGTAAGACGACGGTAGGTAGAACGATTTTGCAGCTTATTAGGCCAACATCAGGTGATGTTTTCCTGGACGATGTAAACCTGTGTCAACTGAAAAATCAGGACTTACGTCAAATGAGACGGAGGATGCAGATCGTTTTCCAGAATCCTTTAGGATCGCTTGATCCTCGAATGCCGGTGGACAGGATTATCCAAGAACCATTAGCAGTTCACAACCTCCTCCCTAGAATTAAACGAAGTGAACGTGTGGCTGGTCTACTGCAATTGGTTGGATTAGAATCTTCCTTTTTGGCGCGGTATCCCCATGAGCTTAGCGGAGGGCAATGTCAGAGAGTTGCAATAGCCAGAACCCTGGCGGTGAATCCCGATTTCGTCGTTTGTGATGAACCTGTTTCTGCCCTGGATGTGTCGATTCAGGCTCAGATTGTCAATGTTTTTAAAGAGCTTCAAGAGATGCTTTCTATTGCCTATCTTTTTATTTCGCACGATCTTGCCGTATTGCGTCATATCAGCCATCGCATTGCGGTGATGTACTTGGGAAAGATAGTGGAGCTTGCCCCAACTGAGGAGTTGTGCCAAAAACCTCTGCATCCCTATACCCAAGCCCTATTAGATGCAATACCCGTGCTGAATCCCAAAGAGGGTGCTTATCAGCAAGCGGTTTCTCTGATGGGTGATGTGCCCAGCTTGTTTAGCATACCTGCTGGATGCAGCTTCCATCCGAGATGTCCCATCGCAATGGATATGTGCAGACGAATTGTTCCTGGACTGAAGACTGTTGATGATAGACGCTTGGTGCGGTGTCACAATGTTTAACTAGGCCTTGTTGTGGTGTTGTGATGAGAGAGATTTAACAAAATCCTTACAAAGTTTTAAAATGTTATTAACAAATATGTCCTATACTGATAAGGGTTGGTAATAGGCATTCGTATATTATCTGCTGTTGACAGGAATTATCAGCTTAGATGAAGCTGTTTTATGGTGTATGCTGTATGTGAGCCAATTTGTTTGGGTGTTGTTTTAGGAGGAGTTGTGGAGGAGAGTATGGAATCGCTGTGGAATAACTATATTGGGGGCTCACTTGATGGTGAATCGTTATCTGGGGTTTCTAGTAGGCGTTCATCGAGTGCTTCGAGAACATCCTTATTGACACAATGGCATCGTCATTTGACCCTGAGCATGCTACTGGTGGGTGCTCTTATTTTTGTGCTCACTGGTCTACATATAATACCTCGTGCATTTGTTATCGCTGGGCTTCTCATGGTGATCATTGGGATAGGTCTTGCAGATTCTTCTGATGTAAAATCTGTCTGCGATGAAGTTCCGGGTGCTGGAGAAGAGGATCATCTCCAGCCATAATCAAATGGCGCTGCAAACCCTAGAATAGACTAGGTATAGTCTTCTTGTATATATTCACCATAACATTTCTCGTAGGTTGCCGAAGGCATTTAACATTCGGTGAATGCTAAGGTTCATCTATGTGTACACATAGCTTTTAATAGACCTGTACCGATTTTGCCGAATGTCTCAAGGTGAACTCGAATAGGATTGTTAGAGGAAGTGAACGCCATATTTACCAATTTCCCTTGTTCTTGTGGGGCAGTCTTGCCTTTTGCCACTGGCGATGACGACGGGGAAAAGTCCTGTAGTTAAGTATTAGGGAAGTATGAGCTGCGCATTTTTGTAACTTATGTTAAATGCTGTATGGGTAACCTTTTCACAATAATCACCGTTAAATATTATGAAAGAGCAAGCAACAAAGTTCCCACTTTAACGAAGGGGGATGGGGAGCAAATATCTCTTCTACCTAAGATTCGCACCATAAGCAAAATTCAAGCTCCGACAGCTCAATCTCACCCTATCCCCCTTCTTATCATTACTGGCAGGAGGCAACGAATCTCCTGTTAACTTTTCCCCTTGGCATAGTATATGATTCCAACTACCTCTCTTTTCGCACATGTCTGTGTGACAGTGTGAATGAACTCACCTCTGCCTTTGATCCAATGTGCGGTTTTCATCTTTGTGGGATGTCGATGGTAATTGGTATGGAGTAATAAACACCTATAATGGCTATGGCCAAAACAGCTTCTTGGCCTCCTCTCGCAGCTCCGTTCTGTGGTCGGGGTGCGCAATCGCTATCAGCTCTTCGGCTCTCTCTCGGTGGGTTTTATCCAGCAGACGGGCTACACCGTATTCTGTGACAACGATGTCTGCTAACTGACGAGGTATGGTTACTAGTGATCCCTTATCCAGCTGTGGAACTATAGTAGACATTCCTCCGAGAGAGGTGGCGGGTAGCAGGGTGATAGCTCGACCTCCACGAGATAGCATAGCTCCGATATGGGTTTCTGTCTGTCCACCTTGCCCATTGATCATACGGGGCCCAAACTGTGTTTCGGAACATATTTGCCCGGTGAGGTCTACCTGCAATCCGTTGTTAATGGCTACCATATTATCGTTGGCTGCCACTGTCTTGATGTTCACCACATAATCAGAGTCGTATTGCTCAAACAGTGGATTATCAGATACGAAATCGATGTCGTCCGCATCGCAACCCATGAATGAGGAGAATACAGCCTTTCCTGGATGAAGTGTCTTATACTTGCCCGTGACTACACCATCTCTTACCAGCAATGGCAGACCAGGACATCCCATTTCAGTATGGAGCCCCAGGTCTATCTTATTATCGAAGGTGCCCAGCTTTACCATGAATGAGCTGGGCCGGCCAACCCCCACCTGGAAGGTGTCTCCGTCATCAACAAGGTCTCTGAGGTAGTGGGAGATGCCTTTTGCCGATTCTGTAGGCTGGTCTAAACCGAGATGTGGTGCCACGAAATCTCCCGCAGTCGTACTACCCATGGCCCTTCCAATACCTATGAGTATTCTCAATAGCCTTGGAGGGCTTATCCTTAATTTGGCCTGTACCTCCTCGACGGTATTCTTGTAGAACATTGCATATAGCTCTTGCCACTCCTCGTCGGTGATGGGTGGTTCTTCTGGAAGCTGCACGAAGTAATCGATCTCTGAAACGTGTATATTGTTTGCACCAAATGTCCTCACGTTCATCGGCTCGATCTCTGCGATGACAGTCTTGGCCCTTTTGGCATAGGCTCTCTTGTGCCATAGGGTATGGCCAAAGCTGCAGAAGCCACGTTCATCTGGTGGGGAAACGGATACCAGAAATACATCTATCTGTTTCTTGGCGCTCTCTGGTCTACCCTCATCGATGCCCTTATGACGTAGGGAGAAAAGATTCGGCAGATAGGTGGCTCTGCGTTCGTCCACAGAAGGACGTATCCTGGAGCCAATGAACAACTCTACTGCGACATTAAAGGATTGTTCCATGCCAGGAGAGAACCAGCCGGGGTCGATCGCTGTGGCGGCAGACGAGATAGTCACATTCCTGAGTTCGGAAGCACGCGCTGCCAATGCCTCTTGTAGGATGGTGGGCTGTGTTGGCAGTGGAGTGACCACCAAATCCCCCGATTTTATGACCTTCACAGCTTCTTCCGCCGTGACCAGTTTGCGGTCGAAATCTGTTCTCCATTCTTTCTTGAAGCTCATTGTATTCATCGAGGAATGTGCCATTTCTTCCTCCTTGTGCTGACCGATTTTGGCTACGAATACCTTTTGCTCTGTAGACTTGAGTTGCTGTTACCAATTGAAATTAGTGGACAGATGACTTCCCTGTGGATGTTCACAATTCAGAGGATTATGTCTTACTAAAACAACTTTATACTCTGTTCTATATGAAGTCAAGACCTAACATCAGATGCAAGTGGATCGAAAAACACATCGATAACTTGAACATTTTTCAGGTGGATTTTCGCGTTAAGAACAGCGGTGTGCGCAGGCAGTTGAAGTGGAATGTGACGCCATGGTTCTTATTGAAACACTTTCTTCACCACCGGCCCATTGTACCCGTCCCCCTGTCGCATAATAGTATTGACAATAATAGGTGGCCTGAGTAACCTTTTGTCAAGACAGTGATAACTGGGTCATGAACAGGCACAAGGGGATGTCAACAATCAAGGTCCCGTCTCTGTTTCCCCGAATCTGGAGAACCTGAATCAGACTTTGGATTGAGGTGAACCTATGTTGGAATCAATAGGAGTTGCCTTTGCCACATCTGCCCTATCATTCAGTGCTAAAAAGGGGTTGCAATGGATACGTGGGCCTGAAATCGAAAGGAAACTGGCTCGATGCTATAAGCAATCCGTCAACTCGCTCCTTAAGGAACTGGCTTCTCAAGGGTGGTCTGCGGCAAGGTGCGAAGCCTTGGAACGCTCCCTTTCCACGGAAGAGATTCAAGAGGCCGCTGCGGGGATCGTTTTTGGCGGTGTGGCCCCTTCTGAAGCTGATCTTGGTGGGCATTTTAAGTATGGGGTAGTGAGAGAAGAGGAAGTGGCAACCTCGCCAGCGGAGATAAGGACGTTCATTGAGCAAGTATTCATTGTAGGGTTCATAGCAAAGGTCGACGAGCTGCTTCCCGAATGTATCGAAGACTCAGATGCCCAGATCGGAGAATTACGCGATCAACAAAGACATCGAGAGCTGGTAGCACTGATTAACCAAATTGGCCTGTCAAAGCAAGAGAGGGAAATCCCTAAGGCCATCACTCCTAGAATCCCCAGGATCTCTCCCAATAAGATTGTGGGCCGCAAGGGCGATGTGGATGATTTGCACCGGCGTCTCTTCGACAACAAACAGGTGGTGCTGGTCAATGGTTTGGGTGGCATTGGCAAGACCACCCTGGCTCACGCGTATGTAGGCAAATACTGGGAGGAATACCATCACATCGCCTGGATCGGCCAGACTTCGGAGGACATTGTCGGTGATTTTGTGAATACCGAAGGTCTATTGACCAATCTCAATATACAGATCCAGGGTAAGGATCCCAGACAACTCTTCCTTGAGATACTAACTAGATTAAACAGTGTTGTTGAGCAACCTGGCCTCTTGATAATTGATAATGCCGATGTTTCCCTGACCCAATGGTATGATTGCCTGCCCCGGCAACCCGAGTGGCATCTTCTGGCAACCTCCCGCCAGCGAATAGAGCGATTTGATGTGAAGGAACTGGATTTCCTCTCCCGGAAGGAAGCGGTTGACCTCTTCCTGTGCCATTACAGCCGCGGCAAAATCACCCCAGAGGAGATAGGTGAAATTGTAGACCTGGTGGATTTGCATACCTTGACCATAGAGATTCTGGCAAAAACAGCCCAATTGCAGAGAACTGGGATCTTCGAACTGGAAAAGGCCATAGAAGAGGACCTGATAGCCAATGTATACATAGACCACAAAGGGGACAAGATCGGGAGGATAACCTCCTATCTATGCTCCATTTTAAACGTGAGCGAATTGGATGAGGAAGTAATATGGCTGCTCCAGCAATTTGCCTGCCTACCACCCGAGTTTCACAACTATGAATTGTTGAGGGACCTGATAAATCCTGAAGCAAGCGGGAGGGAATCCCTTTTTTCCGAAACCCTGGAAGGGCTGGCAGAAAAGGGCTGGTTGTTGAGAGACCAGGCGCTGGATAGCTATAAAATGCATCGCATCATCGCCGATGTGGTCAAGAAACAGCATCCCTTATCTCTGGCGGAGGCCCAACCCCTGATTGACAGCATTACAGAAAAACTGAGCATCGATCAGACCAAGGACAACCCCGTGGACAAATTCCCTTGGATGCCCTATGGCACTTCGGTGTTGAAGGTATTTCCCAGCAGCAGCGATGTTGGCATATCGAGGCTGCAGAACAATTTGGCCACCGTGCTAAAAGACCTTGGGGATTATGAAGGGGCCAAAGAGCTGTTGGAAAAAGCGAAGCGATCCGCTGAGAAGAACTTTGGGCAGGACCATCCCACCACAGCGGTGAGTTATTCAAATTTGG
>JAXHVC010000158.1:0-23252 GCA_034189315.1 Chloroflexota bacterium
TTACGCCTAGTGAATTTAGCTTGCAGTACCAGCAAAAGATAAGTTCAAAGCCTCTTGCTATCAATCAGGAGGAAGTCGGGATTCTATCATCTTAGGTGGTACTGAAATCGGGGGCACATCAGTAGGGCTAAAAGGACTCACGGGATCCATGACATCCATGCTTCAGTTTTTTTTGCAGAGTGTTTGTTCCAAAGTATAATCGAACATGTTGCATCATAGATGGGGAGCTATTAGACACATCTTCTGAAAAACTAGCTAAGTTGAGAATATGATGCAAACGCAATAATGAAGAGCATCTTCTGGTGAGCTTAAAGAAGTTTGATTAAGCACTTTTGAGACGGATTATGTAGTACGTTGGGAAAGATGCGGTAATTATACTACTTGGACCAGGAGAGAAAAGTCATACTCACCTAGACTCTCCTTAGTAAGGAATAGTATTTTTAAGACTCGTGTACTGACTAAAGCTGCATTACAAAGCTAATACTAGTACGGCATATCAGGGTTATACAAAAGAAGGAACCCAATTCACTCTAATTGATGGCACACTTGAACAGAGTAATATAAGAAGATAGGTCTATCAGAAACCAGTAGGGTACTAACAGGTAAGCAGTTTCTCTAAGGCTTCCTGGGCAGCCTTCTTTTCAGCAGATTGTTTACTTTGTCCCATACCCCTACCCAACACCTCCCCCTCCACCGCCACATCCACTGTAAACTTCTTATTGTGATTTGGCCCAACAGCGTCTACCACACGATAGGACGGAGTACCCCTTTGCATGGCTTGCGCAACCTCTTGGAGTCTGGTCTTGTAATCTGTCTCAACACCTTCATCCATCATTCTTCGGAACTCACGATCCAGCAGCCTCCACACAAGGTCCCTAGCAACTAGATAACCCTGATCAATAAGAACTGCGCCAACCAATGCCTCAAGAACACAAGCAAGATTCCTTGGCTTATGACGTCCACCACTTTTCTCTTCACCCTGCCCAAGATAGAGATACTCGCCCAACCTGAAAGAACTGGCCACACGTGCCAAGCAATCCCTATTAACCAAGGCAGCTCTACACCTCGTCATCTGCCCTTCACCCAAAGCAGGATCCTGATTATATAATTCCTCCGCCACTACGAATCCAAGTAAAGCATCACCAAGGAACTCAAGCCGCTCATTGGAGGAGAGGTAGTGACCAGCACTCTCGTTAAGGTATGAGCGATGTACAAAGGCCTGATGTAAGAGAAACTCATCATAAAACCTTACCCCTAGCACTTCCTGCAAAAACACCCAATCAGGCATGAGTAGATATCACCCTTCCGCTTGGACTTTCAATACGAGCCAGATTTTTCATCATACCTCGTAGAAAAGGAGGCAACAAGTTTTCCGAAGCGCCATAGTCAAACATTGTAACTTTAGTGGTTTCTATACAAACCAATCCCATATCGACTAGCACTCGCCTTTCCAATCCTGACACCGTCAATCCGATGCAACAACCACTGTTGCATCGTCATCATCCTTACTACACTCTCTAAGTATACGATTAGCGATATCTTTAGGATCACCACCGTCACCAACGTAATCTGCAATATTTATGCCAGAAAATATACCATCGGTTAGCATTACTAATGTCGATCCATGCTCGTAAGGATATTGGAATTGCATAACCTTTCTGAGATTATATCCAACGATACCACCAAGAGAGGTCAGGAAGGAGACTTTTCTCTCTGTCTCACCTTGAACCATTGTAGACAAACTCGCCCTGATATTCCCCACACCAACATAACTTACAAGGCCATCCTGAATAAGAGCCAATCCCATAACCCCTCCCCGCGTCCCCTTAAGCTCCTCATGACACCCCTTAGTTAGTTCAACCAAATCTAAATCATGGTTTCTCTCAAAATAATCAACTGTCTTCCTCGCTACAACCTGAGCTGCCTCACCATGTCCCGCACCATCCATCAAGCATATCAAGAGGTTGTCATCAAACTTCCGGTAGTAGCAGACATCTCCATTCGCACGCTCACCCAGTTTTGGTCTAGATGCCACAGCGATTCTCATGGCCCCCCGAAAACCTACATCCATTTGCGTACACGAACCATCGTACCACTGTCAACTACAGACTTGATCTCAAACTCGTCCATAAGCCGCTTTGTCCCACCAAGCCCAAGCCCCAGACCACCTCCAGATGTATATCCATCCTTCATCGCCTGAGCTATGTTGGCAATGCCTGGCCCATGATCACTAGCTATTATCTCAAGTCCTTCTTTACCACCATCTTCCCCATGCACCTCACGAATCTCAATAGCACCCTCCTTAGCATGGGTAGTGATGTTTCTGGCTAGCTCCGAAACTGCGGTAGCAATCTTGGTTTGGGCTACAATCCCAAATCCAAGCTCTTTCGCCATCGACTTCACCAAAGACCTGGCGATAACAATGTCATATTCTTCTTTGATGAGTACCTTTTTGGCATCCATCTCCCACATTCCTCTCCGCAGAGTTTCGCAGCAAGACTAGCCCCTGTTCGAGATTAAGGGCAGTATCAATTCCAGTCAACTCCATACCAAACTCAGCCAATGTTATTGCCACCTCCGGCTGCATCCCCACCAACACAGTATCGCTACCCATAAGATTAGCCATAGAAGCTATCTCAACAAGAATTCTAGTAATGAAACTGTCTACAACGTCGATGGCCGTGATGTCTATGATAAGGCCTTTGGCCTTAGTCATAGTTATCTTATTAAGCAAATCGGTTTGAAATTGCATCGCCAATTGATCATGAAGGGCCACCTGAATAGAAGCCACCAGAAAATCCTCTATCTTCAATATTGGTATTCGATCCTGTTCCAGCATTTCACTCTTCCTATGCATAGATATTCTTGAGCTCATACCCCATGTTGGTTAATCCCCACTTGAGTCCTTCTTGCATATCCCTCTTGGTCACAAACCTGCTTGTATCCAAACCTAGATGGATCATCGTCTGGGCCACTTCCGGCTTAATCCCTGTTATCACACACTGAGCACCTAATAGATTCGTTGAATGAATAGTCCTCACCAGATGATTAGTCACATCTGTATCCATAGAAGCTACCCCAGTTACATCTAGAATGACCATTTCCGCCTGTGTCTCCACAATCCTGGTGAGTAGCGTGTCCATTATTCCTTGCGCTCGTGTGGTATCTATCACGCCAATCAAAGGTAAAGCTAAGATATGATCCCAGACCTGAACAACTGGCGTAGAAATCTCTTGCTGAGACTCCTTGAGTTTCCCTACCGAGTCCTTAAGCACTTTCTCGGACTCTCTCATGGCTTCTTCAATCCTCTTGCGCTCAGTGATATCCCGGATAATACCATTTACTTCAACAACTTGCTGGTGTTCATCAAACACACAATGAGGAGAGATCTCCACAGTTAGCACATCTCCCCCCACAACTCTAGCAACAGCTTCCTTTGAAGGAATACTCTGACCTTCCTTCACATTGCTCATGACTTCACTAGCCATCCTCATAAGGTCATCCGGATCATCAAACAAGGACCATAACTGCTTGCCAATCACTCCATCCGGCGACTGATACCCCAATAATTTTGCCCCTGCCGGATTCATTTCGACAATGCTCATACTACTTGGATCAAGCCTGAAGTAGATATCTTCCACCATTTCAAACATAGACCTATATCTTGCCTCAGATTTTCTGAGTTCATCTTCAGCCTTTTTGCGCTCAGTAATATCACGATAATTCAGTATAATACCCGAAACTTTAGGATCATCCAATACGTTATACCCCACCACCTCCATCCAATGCCATTCACCTTCTTTATCGCTAAAGCGAAGTTCCAGGGTTTGAATTGCCCCATATTTACTCAAGAAGGAATCCCATATATCCCCTATCATAGCCATATCGTCGGGATGTATAGAATCAAACACGACTTTTCCAACTAGCTCAGCAGGACGATATCCAAGAATACGCTCAACTGCTGGACTTTCATAACGCACAATTCCATCACGGTCTACTATGGCAATACCATCAGAAGCATTATCGATTAACATCTGAAAATGCTCCTCGCTCGTGCGCAAAGTATCCGCTGCTTCTTTACGATCCGATACATCTCTTAGGATTCCCGCAACATCCAAAAGGTTACCCTTCTCATCAAAGTTGAAGTAAGGAGAAAGCTCAACGAATAATGTTTCCCCATTCTTCATCCTAACCACAGTCTCCGTTTTGACACTTTGATTTCCATCATATGTGCCCTCGACTGCTCTATTAATCATATCTAGCATATCATGAGGATCAGCAAAGAAATCAACCAACTTCTTACCAATAACCTCTTTCTGGGACCGATATCCCAGTTTCTTAATTCCGGCAGGATTGATATCCAGTATCTTCATCCCATCCGGGCTCATGCTAAAATATATATCCTCCATTGTGTTATAGATCAAGGTATATTTGCTCTCTATTCCTTTTAACCTAGCCTCAGCTTTTTTACGCTCAGCAATATCTCTCACCACAATCAGATCTGCAGGTCCTTCTTCATACTGAATAAGCGAACCACTTAATTCTACAGACAGGATAGAACCATCTTTTCTGGGCAGATCCAACTGTGTTGTCTGAGGCACTTCCCTACCAGACATACGATCCTCATATTTATCCAGAACTGGTCGAAAATCCGCTAATCCCGACTCCTCTGTAGCAGTCAACAAGTAATCCCCAAGCCCACCTACTCCCTGACACATGGACTCAACATCCTCCCTACTATATCCAGTCATCTCATATAATCGATGACTAGCAAAGACAATATCCATGTCTTTCACAATCACAAATGCATCGCTTGCATTATCCACAATGAGTGCATATAAATCGGTTAGTCCACCTTCTTTCTCCGCTTCCACGTCCCTTCCGATCAAGTCCCTCACGATGACCATATCAGCGAGCTCGCCCCGATAATCAACTATAATGCTGGAAATCTCCACATCTAGAACCTGGCCGTCTTTGGCCAGCATCTCCGCATCGCAGTTCTGCTGTACATTCTCTCCTGCTATCCCCGCCAAATACTGTTGTTCAAGAAGATCAGCAGAATCTTGGGTTAACATCTCCCTCAAGCTCGCTCCCTGCAACTCATCTGATTCATAACCCAATCTCTCAAGAAGGTTTCGGTTGAGATACTGAACCTTATTATCTGCAATAATCGCGATACCATCAGAAGCATTGTCCAACAGGGTGAATACTCCCTCATCAGACGAACTCTGCTCTTCTACCGCTTCATTGAGTTGTGCATTAAGCTTCTCTAAGTCCGCATAGGCTTCCCTAAGCTTTTCCTGATCCGCAATTCTCTGGGTCACATCCCTGAAGATTCCTTCACTCCCCCTAATCTCGCCATCCTCATCAAGCAATAGACGAGAATCAAGTTCTACAACAACATGAGAGCCATCTTTGCAGCAGAAGGTGGCTTCATATCCTTCCACCCTCCCGCTGTTCATCAGTTTAGCAATGAATTCCGACCTCTCTTCAGCATATGCCCATAGCTCCAAGGTATCTTTCCCTATCAATTCCACAGGTGAGTCATAATGAAGAAGGTCCGCACTGAAATGGCTGACAAGTAGGAGCTCTCCACCTCTAGCCACCCTAAAATAAACCTCTTGAATTAACTCAAGCACCGACTCAAAACCAGACTCTGTTTCCTTTAATTCGTCTTCCAGCTCTTGTCTCACCTGCCCCATCCCAGCATCAGTTTCGGCGGCTATACTCACAATATTGCCATCTCGCCCCTTTAGTGGATTTATGGCGAATGATACAGGAAGAACAATACCGTTTCTGGCAAAAGTATCTACTGTACACCGAATCCCTTGCCCCTGCAAAGCATCCAATACACCATCTTGCACTGCCCTCTGCGACTGAGAGGACATGGAAAACCATCCCGCTTCCCAAAAGGGTTTCCCTAGCATCTCATCATCAGAATACCCAAATTTTTCAATCGTCTCCTCGTTAGCAAACTGAAGCTTACCCTTCTTGTCCACAATACCAACAAACTGACGCATTGAGTTTAAGAGGTCTAGATATTCCTCATCCTCAGTATCGGTCGGTGCTTTCTCTTCTCTCTTTCCAAGCCTCAAACCAGGCAGGACTTTCACTTTGACCTCCTCCTCAGGATTCATAATTGCTTTCAGGAACCCCCAAATCAATCAACCATACATAGTAAACACCACCAACCAAATCAACCGAGCATACTGAGCAATCCAACGTCTACTTAATACGCATATTCAACTCGCAGCTCAATGCAGAAGTAGAACACATCTACTCATCTCGTTTTCAAACTACTCAACAACCAAACCATCCAACACCCATACAAATCGTGTATTCAGACAACGTCCAGTTAGCAACATTACTTTTAATTATCTATTCTATTCTATTCACTTGTTTAATTAACACATCTTACATCATTAGTCAAGCTTTTCTAAGCTGCGCCTCCTAATGCACCCACAAACCGCTAAATCAAATTCGTCATTTGCAGGACCAGGCAGTCTATTATATCGAATTGGTTTTAGCATAAAAATCAGATTACGATAACTATAATAATATTTTTGACTGTTCTTCAGTATCAACAGGCCTCACGGTACATACATCGGTCGGGTATCTCTTTTGCCTATTAATCAATAATTAAGCCATAGAACTTCCGGGACAAGCGTCTCATATTAAACTAGTAATGAGTTTTAATTAATCTTATAATACTTGCCCTAATTATCCATATGATATAGTTGTACGATGTTACTTAGTTATTTAACCAATCACAGAATTTAACAGGCTATCTGTTGTAAAAACCATTGACAATCGCTATCCATCAAGTTCATAATAGGAGACTCTTCAAAGTAATAGTCATAGATCGTTACAATTCTTATGTATCGTTTTGTTAAGTATAGTGAGCTCTGGACAGTAGGGTTTGACAATCTATGATTCAAGGTTGATAATACATAATGTCTAGGATGTCTACATGGTAAGAATTAGATTACAGAGAGTTGGGACTAGGAATAGGCCGAGTTATCGGGTGGTAGCGGCGGACTCGCGTGCCCCCAGGGATGGCGCATTTCTTGATATTTTGGGGCATTACAATGCGCTAAGTGATCCAGAGACTGTAGTAATCAATGAGGAAAAGGCTCAGAGGTGGCTACAGCAAGGGGCTCAGCCTAGCGAGCCTGTGGCTCGTCTGCTCGCCAAGGTCGGAATTACGAAACCTTAGAAAACAGATATCGGCCCACCATGGTCTGAGGAGATAGCATGAAGGAACTGGTAGAGTATATCGCAAGGTCTATCGTAACAGTGCCTGATGCAGTGGTCGTGACCGAGGAACCGGGTGAGAATGGTGTACTTCTGAAATTGGAGGTTTCGCCAGAAGATAGGGGCAGAGTCATAGGCAAACAGGGAAGAGTAGCTCAGGCAATGAGAACCCTACTTCGAGTGGCTGCTATAAGGGCGGGTACTCAAGTTCAGCTGGAAATAGTATAACAGGTTGGGTTATATTTTGTTTTTAAGGGGAGTGTCCCCTTTTCTTTTTCCTGTGTTCAGCAACTCTGATGCGGATTAATGAACGTCGAAGGGCGGCCTCGGCCCTAGTCAAATCCGAACTTGCACTGGAGGTTGTAAGCCGATCCTCGGCACGCCTCTTTGCTTCTTCTGCTCGTGCAATATCAATTTCTTCTGCTCGTTCTGCTCCATCTGCCAATATCACAACCTTGTCATCTAACACCTCGATGAATCCACCTGCGATAGCAATATAGTCCTCATCATCCCGTTTTTTTACAACAAGCTCCCCTGTCTTCAGTATGGTCATGAGGGGGGAATGTCCGGGGAGAATTCCCAATTCCCCTTCTATTCCAGGGGCAACAATAACATCAGCCTCCTGAGAATATACCACCCTATCCGCTGTGATAATATCAAATTGCAATGCCGACACCAGACCACTCCCTATCTCACCAGCCATATATAAATCTGCCGTCCATCATTTGGCAGTCGCCCTCAAAGACTACTGGAAATTGACCGATCGACAACCATTTTTTATAGAGCTAAATGCTCAGCCTTATCCATAGCCTCCTCTATCGTCCCAACCATAAAGAAGGCTTGTTCCGGTAGGGCATCATGCTTTCCTTCCAGGATCTCATAGAAGCCCCGAACTGTATCTTTCACACTGACATATTTTCCCTCGACACCGGTAAAATCCTCGGCAACAGACATTGGTTGAGATAAAAACCTCTGTATACGACGGGCCCTAGCCACCGTAAGCTTATCTTCCTCATTCAACTCCTCGATACCTAGAATGGCAATAATGTCCTGGAGTTCCTTATATCTCTGCAACACCCTCTGCACCCCCCTAGCTACTTTGTAATGCTCATCTCCTACCACGCGAGGATCAAGTATACGCGATGTAGAGGCTAGGGGATCAACAGCAGGATACAATCCCATCTCAGCTATCGAGCGTTCTAATGCAATAACAGCATCCAGATGCCCATATGTTGTAACTATACCAGGATCGCTATAGTCATCAGCGGGGACATAGATAGCTTGAAACGAAGTTATCGATCCCTTCTTTGTAGATGTGATTCTTTCTTCCAATTCTCCAACCTCTGTTCCCAACGTAGGCTGATACCCAACTGCGGAAGGCATACGTCCCAGCAGCGCCGATACCTCCATGCCTGCCAATACATAGCGATAGATGTTGTCTATGAACATCAGTACATCCTGCCCCTCAACGTCACGGAAGTACTCTGCCATAGTCAGTCCAGTCAAACCAACACGCACACGAACTCCAGGAGGTTCATTCATCTGACCAAATACAAGAACAGTCTTATCAATCACCCCAGATTCCTTCATCTCCAACCATAGATCATTACCTTCACGAGAACGTTCTCCTACACCCGTAAATATGGAAAACCCCCCGTGCACAGTGGCGATGTTGTGAATCAACTCCATAATGATCACTGTCTTCCCCACACCCGCTCCGCCATATGCCCCAATCTTCCCCCCCCTAGTAAAAGGAGTGATGAGATCTATCACTTTCAATCCAGTTTCTAACACTTGCGTGGTAGTTTCTTGCTCTTGTAGAGGAGGAGGAGTTCGATGAATTGGCCAATGTTCCTCTGCCTTGACCGGGCCAAGATCATCTACTGGCTCTCCCAGCGCATTGAATAAACGTCCCAGGGTAGCCCTACCAACAGAAACAGCTAGAGGTCTACCAGTATCGACAACCTCAACCCCACGAGCCAAACCATCAGTGGGTGACATAGCCAAACACCGCACCCAGTTGTTTCCAATATGCTGCTGTACCTCTAGAACAATCTTACCTTGATCACGCTGTATCTCTAATGCATTGAACAGCCCAGGAAGCTCTCCAGGGGGAAATTCAATATCCACCACCGTACCAATAATCTGAACCACCCTACCCTTTGCCACTGTACCTCCTTACTAGATACGCAGAAGGAGAACACTTCAAGCAATGAATACAAAATGCAACGCTGCGAACAGGGAACGGGAACATTATGCCATAGCCTCCACTCCACCAGTAATATCTAGTAGTTCCTTAGTGATTGCCTCCTGCCTTGCTTTATTGTATGTCAAAGTCAAACCATCGATTAATTCACTGGCATTTTCCGTAGCATTACGCATAGCCATCATTCTAGCGGACTGCTCACTAGCCACCGATTCTAGAAGTGCATGATATACCTGCATCTCCACAAAGCGTGGTAGGAGCTCTCCCAGGACAACCTTTTTGCTGGGCTCATAAATATACTCCACATTACCCTGTTCCATCTCCACCAGTGGTTCCACAGGAAGAAGTTGTTGTAGCGCAGGACGCTGAACCGCTGTACTAACAAACCTAGTATAGGCTAAGTACACTTGGTCAACTATCCCTTTGATATAATCATCTATGACTATCCTAGATATGGGCAACGAATCCACCAATTCAGGACAATCGGTGATTCCAGTAAAATCGGCTTGAATATCCCGTCCGTACCTGTGCATGAAATCACTTCCCTTGCGTCCTATCGTGATTAACACTACAGGGACAGATTGCTCCAGAAGAAAACCAGCGCTATCCTTATTAATATTGGAATTGAACCCACCACATAATCCCCTGTCAGATGCAATATGGACCACTGCAATTCTATGCACAGGCCGGTTCTCTAGCAGTGGATGCACATGCTCAGCTTCTGATATTTCGGATGCTAGATGAGCCACAACTCGCAACATCTTCTCCGAGTAGGGCCTACTTGCCAAAACCCTTTCTTGGGCACGGCGCATTTTGGTGGTGGCAATCATCTCCATTGCCTTGGTGATCTTTTCTGTATTCTTTATACTACGAATACGTTGTTGTATTATGCGTACATTGGCCACTACTGTAGATAAACTCCACCTTGTTTGAATTCGAGGATTGCCTTTTTTAACTCTTCTTCAGTTTCAGGGGATATGTCTTTCGCTGCACTGATATCACTTCCTATATTTGGATGATTCGTCTCCATGAATTTGTGGAAGGCCTCTTCAAAAGCTGGAATCCTATCCAAAGGAACATCATCCAGATACCCTCCTGTCACCGCATATAGGATGGAGACCTGCTTTTCCAGAGACATGGGACTATACTGAAGCTGTTTGAGCACTTCGGTAGTACGCTGACCACGCCCCAATTGAGCTTGAGTTGTTTTATCCAAATCAGCAGTACCAAACTGGGCAAATGTCGCTAGTTCACGATATTGAGCCAATTCCAATTTGAGTTTACCTGCAACCTTCCTCATTGCCTTAGTTTGTGCAGATCCCCCCACTCTGGATACCGATAAGCCCACATTCATAGCTGGACGAATACCAGCATTAAACAACTCCGATTCTAGATATATCTGACCATCGGTAATCGAAATAACATTGGTAGGAACATAGGCACTTAGGTCACCCAACTGAGTTTCGATAACAGGGAGTGCAGTGAGAGAACCTCCCCCCAAATCCGGAGAAAGCTTTGCTGCCCTCTCCAAAAGCCGGCTATGCAGGTAGAATACATCTCCAGGATAGGCCTCACGACCTGGAGGTCGTCTCAATAACAGCGATATTTGACGGTAGGCCCAGGCATGCTTGGTAAGATCATCATAAACCACCAGAGCATCCCGTCCGCTATGCATAAAGAACTCTCCAATTGCACAACCTGCATAAGGAGCCAAATACTGCATCGCTGCCGGATCAGCAGCTGTGGCGGACACCACCACAGTATGATCCATAGCCCCATACTCCTCAAGAGTTGCTACAGTTTGGGCCACTTTAGATATCTTCTGTCCAATGGCAACATAGATACAAACCAAATCGCCTTTCTTCTGATTGATAATAGTGTCAATCGCGATAGCTGTCTTCCCTGTAAAACGATCACCTATGATTAATTCCCTTTGACCTCGACCAATAGGAATCAAGCTATCTATAACCTTAATACCAGTATTCACAGGAACCTTTACAGGTTGGCGAGAAACCACCCCTGGGGCCACAACTTCCATAGGTAACGTTTGTTTTGTATCAAGAGGCCCCTTACCATCCAACTGTTGTCCCAGTGGATCTATAACTCGACCAATCAAGGAATCCCCAACAGGCACTTCCAGAATGCGTCCGGTACAACGTACCTCATCTCCTTCTTTGATAAGAGAGCTACTTCCCATTATCACTGCACTGACACTATCCTCTTCCAGATTGAGCGCAATTCCAGGGATATTATTGGGAAACTCAAGAAGTTCGTTATACTTCGCACCTGATAAACCATGAATATGGGCTAGGCCATCTCCCACTCCTACCACAGTTCCCACATCTACCATAGTCACTGTAGCCCCGAATTGCTCAATCTGGTGCTTTATGATAGAGGCAATATCCTGACGCCCCGTCACCATATACCCATCCTCCTTCCTCTTCTTAACCAAACGACCGATCGGTCACAGTACTAGTCAGTGTAGCCTCTCCAAGATTCCTCTTGAGGTCTCGAAGTCTAGTACGCACACTACCATCAATGAGTTTATCGCCTATTCTTAATACGATCCCACCGATGATCTCCGGAGCTATTCGACTAGATATAATCAGCTCGTCACCTATTATCGAAGCTAGACGAAGCTTCATGTTGTCTATGTCTTGAGTTTGAAGAGGAATCGCTGCAATGACTTCGACATGTTGTCTACCATAATGAGCATCAACCAACGCATTGTATTCGCCCTCAAGTCTATCAAGCAAACTTAGACGATTCTTGGCCACCATTAAACACGCAAGATTGATTGTAAGCGGTGAGATATCACGCAGGATCTTCTTTATCGTTGTCACCTTGTCACTCAACTTGATTTTGGGGCTTTCCATAATAACCCGAACTTGATCATCCTTCAGACTAGATGACAGAATCTTCAATTCGCGTTGCCACTTCGATAATTCATTACGCTCATACGCAATTTCAAACACCGCTTGTGCATATCGCTTTGCTGAAATATCATCCCTAACCATATGTCACATCATCCATTCAAATAAAAAACACCTGGATTATTCGATACAAAGCGAATATGACCATAACTACCCCAATAATGCAGACTCAAGCAGTCCCCCATCTTAGTCAATCCCCCTGGACCAACCATCAAACCTCAAACCCTTTAGATAGGGTAGATATACATCCCCCCAAAAAGAGAGCAAGCGTCTCTCTAGAAAGATCCCTAGCTAGTTCCTGGAGTCTATACCTTCTTTTAGTACACTTTCTATCAGTTTCTGATGCATCTTCTTATCCAAAGACGTCTCAATCACCCTTTCGGCAGCAGCAATTGAGAGATCAACAAACTCTTGACGTAGCTGCTCCAGTGCCTCCGCTCTCTCCTTCTCAATATCTGCACGAGCTTTGGCGATAATAACCTCCACCTCCTGCTTGGCCTCTTGACGAGCTTCCTCTTTTAAACGTTCAGAAATCTCTGCTGCCTTAGCTACAATACTCTGTGCATCCCTATGCCCAGCTTCTATCTGAGTCTTGACATTCTGCTCAGCTTGCAGTGCTTCATCTTTAATTCGATCAGCCTGCTCCATGCCAACTCTGATTTTCTCCGAACGCTCATCGAGCATCTTAAGAACCGGTTTGTAAACAACCGCTCTCAGCAAAACCAAGAGAAGGAGGAAGTTCAGCAATCCGATGAGTAGGAGATCCAAATCAAAGCCTAGTCCATCCAATCCCAACTCAGCCTCCCTCTTCTATAGAACATACATAACGTTAGATCCCTAGGCAGAAATCAACGTAAAAACACAGATGATCACTGCCGCGGCAATCACCATAGAACATACAAGTGTTGCCGCTATAATCGCCGCTATTAAAGTAGGTAAGCCCTCATTTTCCACGGTGCCTCCTTTAATGCCCCGCACTACATGGCCAGAACAATTGCTATTATCAATGCATAAATTCCAATGGCTTCTGCCATGGCAATAGCAAGAATCATATTCGTCATGATCCCGCCTCTAGCTTCCGGATTTCTCCCTAGTGCTTGCATTGCACCATATCCTATAATTCCAATGCCGATACCAGGACCTAGAGCACCCAATCCTATAGCCAACCCTGCGGCAAGCATCTTCATCGCCTGTTCATTCTGAGCCCTTGCTATCTCCTCAGATTCTTGGGCTAGAACCGTGGGGGAGAAGACCAGGCAAAGAAAGACTGCCAGGACCAAAATCAGCACTACTCTCCTCATTCTATCTCCTTTTCTATCGTACCTTTACTCCTCATCCGCATCGTGGGTAGTTATGGCCATGGTGGCAAACACCAAAGTCAGCCCAGCAAAGATAAGTGCTTGAACGAAACCAACCAGCAGCTCCAATCCATAGAATGGCAGTATCGCTACAAGCGGGATGAGTGACAAAATCGTAGCAAGTAGTATTTCACCAGCGGTCATGTTTCCAAAAAGTCGAAAGGTGAAGCTTATTATGCGAATAAACTCACTGAGTAATTCTAGCATTCCAACAAAAGCGTCAATAATCCCACCAAACAATGCACCCAATCCACTCCCAATACGTCCCCTCAATAGAAAACCAACTCCTTGAAACAACTGTCCAAAGTTAAAGAACCTTCGCATGTAATGATTCACACCAACTGCGGTTAATCCCCAGAACTCTACACAAACAAAGGATATCAGCGCCAGTGCTAAGGTTACGTTGACATCCGTGTTTGCAGCACGTAGAAACGGGAATTCTCGTTCAATTGAAGCTACAGAGGAATCATCGCCAACCTCTTGCCCCACTTCAACACTCAAATGCTCAATCTTGCCTTTGGTGGGAGAACTAATCTCAGCACCACTATCCAGGTAACAGATGACCTCCCCCTCATCCACTTCATCCCCTTCTATCACTTCCACACTAGTCACAATACCAGACATATCAGCGACAACAGATGATTCCTCGATACCGTATATCGCATGTCCCATAAAAGGTAACAGTCCTATATACGCATTGGCAATCACAAATACAAAAATAGTGGCTACAATTGGAAAAAACTTGCGTCCGTGTTCCCTGCCAGCAATACTCTCGACAAATCCCAACAAGCCCTCCACACCTGCTTCTATCATTGTCTGGAAACGGCCTGGGACTACTGTCATTTTACGCGTGGCCATAAACGAAATGGAAACCACCACAATGATACCTAACCAGCACGCAAGCATAGTATTACTAATAGATAGAGGGCCAGCATCAATAATGGTGTCCGGAGGCAACTCGGGTTCGGGGCTAGGGATATCAAACACTATCACGCTGACTATGATAAGAGCAACCAGTCCGACAATTAACAAACTGAGTGGTCTTACTAAGCAGCCAAGGCGCTTCACTACTCTTCTTTCAATTCCTCATTGGTTTTCTCATCAAGTCGCATCAGTGGCTTGACCATACGATAGGTACCAAGAATCGCGATTGCAAGCCCAAGGGTGAGTCCTATGAAGGTAAATAGAGGATCGGTGGCAAACCTACCATCAAGCCAATACCCGAGAATCGCACCAATTACCAGACAAAGCGGAATATACCACGCGATGCCTAGAAGCCTCCACACCATGGACCTTGCCCTTGCGTCACTTGATGATTTATCGGTCGACGACCTATTATAGCTTATTTCCCTCAAATGACAACAGGATTCATTTCATAGGAATTTACGAGTGGCTAGTGATGTGTTGCATATAGATTATAGAGCGTCTAGGCCTAAAAATCTACTATACATATATCTAAAAAACTAAGATAAAGACGTCGATACTAACAACGATCTTTGAAAACACGTTTGGGTTATGTTATAATACCGCCCTGATTTTCTTATCCTGGCTAGAAGCGTTATCATTCCAAGTATATCAGGTGTTTATATAGGTCACCGAGGAAAAGACAAACTAATTGAATCCTGATAAAAAATTAGTATCCAAACAGATTCAAGGAGGAAAAACATGAAATGTGAGAAATGTGGGTATGATGGTCTAATGAAAACATACAGACGTCTGTTCGGCTCAAAAGCTTCTAGCAACGAAGGTGTTTGGGAATGTCCGCAGTGCAAAGGTTGGCAAGTAATCGACGAGCTCGAAGAGGAACGCAAGGAAAAAGCCGCAAAGCAAAATCAATAATCACTTTATATATTCCATCTCAAGTTCTTTGGGAGGCATATCTCTGCATAGGGCATCTTATTTGTGCAAGTCAGTTAAGAGGCCTAGGAGAAAACAGTCGATACCAGGGCGAAAAGTCAAATACTACATTGATTGGCGACCATGTATTCGCAGTGGTTTACTGTGAAGCGGGTCGCCATTTCTGTTCCCAGAAGCTGTATAGCAGGATAATGCCTTTCTATGGGTAACCGAAAGACTACAACCCTAAATATGCACACTCGAATGTTTTGATTAGGTTTCGGAACACACACGCAACCGTTTGACAGCAGAATAACAGGTTTGCTAGAATCCAGATGCATTTTGGGCTTTGTGAGGAGGATGAAATTTACGCCGTTATTGAGACTGGTGGAAAACAATATACGGTCGCCGAGGGGCAAACAATCCAGGTGGAACGTATGTCCGTAGAGGAAGGCGCAACTGTCAACCTTGATCGGGTGTTGATGGTCTCTCGCGATGATAATATTCTTATCGGTACACCGTTGGTAAAGGGGGCAAAAGTGGTTGCTCAAGCCCTCGGTGAAGGTAAGAGTAGAAAGATAATCGTATTCAAATACAAACGAAAAACTAAGTATCGAAAGAAGACCGGACACCGTCAACCATTTACCAACCTCCTAATCAAGAACATAACCGTTGGAGCCAGGCGAACGAAAGCGAGGCAGGCTTAGATGGCACATAAGAAGGGTGGAGGAAGTACCCGTTGCGGTAGGGATAGTCAATCCAAGCGGTTGGGAGTGAAGCGCTACGGAGGACAGACCGTTAGAGCAGGCAACATACTAGTTAGGCAGAGAGGCACTCGTATTCGTCCAGGTAACAACGTAGGTATAGGCCGCGATTATACGCTGTTCGCGTTAATAGATGGTAAAGTGGCTTTCGAGCCTGCCAGCAAAACCAGACGGAAGGTAAGCGTTTACGCCACCTAGGGAGATGCAATGAAGGACAAAACCCACCCCACCTATTACCCCGATGCGAAGGTGGTATGTAACTGTGGCAATACATTTCAAACAGGTTCTACCAAACAACTCTTAAAGGTAGAAATCTGTAGTCAGTGTCACCCCTTCTTCACTGGAGGTGAACGACGATTAGTCGACGCTGCAGGAAGGGTTGAGCGGTTCAAGAGACGCTACAACAAACCCAAGCGCTCATCTTAGCCTAGTTTATTTACCAACAAAGGCAACCATGCATGCATGTTGATTGCCTCTTCTGAATAAGTATTAGGTGATATTTCTAAGAGACTGGGCTTTAAAACAAGAATCTGAAATACCATATGGAAAAAGTGACCTCATACATCTATGGACTTGATCTATTCCATAGAATCCTGTTAGTCTGCTATATAGAACGACTGACGATGATTTCTTCACCGCTGAAGTAGGCTTCGGCGGTTTTTTATTTATATGAGTACAAGATTATCTATACTATACTCGGTTAAGTTAACTTATCCCATTAGGGGTATCACCTTCATTGAGGATTTTTCATTCCCGCACGAACTATAGAATGAGAGAATTTAAACGCGATATCCAACCAGCGATCATTTCTTTACCGTCATCACGACTGAGAACGGCTAACCAAGTACAACTAGTGGCTCTATTGAACCGAGGGAGGGATCTTGCCTAAGACTTTCCGCTACGGCGGACAAGCTATCATGGAAGGTGTGATGATGCGCGGGCCAAAGAACCTGGCCATGGCCGTACGTCGTCCCGACGGAGAAATAGATATCACTGTCAAGCCATTACCAAGTATCTACACCGGTAGGTTGAGACGAATACCATTCCTGCGTGGTATTTTGGTACTCATCGAAGCAATGGTTATCGGAGTGCAGTGCATATTTCATTCCGCTAATATAGCCTTAGGAGAAGAAGAGGAACTCTCTGGAGCTCAAATGTGGGTTGTATTGGCATTCTCTATTGTGCTATCGGTCGGGCTTTTCTTCGTCGCCCCCTTGTTCTTGGCAAATATTAGCGATACAACCAGAGATTCTTCAGTTCTGTTCCATGTGGCTGAAGGTATCATCCGTATTGGCATATTCCTACTCTACTTGGGGTTTATGAACTTAATTCCTAGCACTAGAGACTTCTTTGCCTATCACGGAGCCGAGCATAAGGTAGTAAATGCCTATGAACACGGTGCTCCATTGGAAATAGAAGCAACAAGGAATTACTCGACAGCTCATACGCGCTGCGGTACAGCGTTCCTACTAGCAGTCCTAGTTATCGCTATAGGTGTGTTCGCCCTAGTAGGAACTCCAGCAATGTGGATTAGGATATTATCCCGAATCGTCCTGATCCCGGTTATTGCTGCCATTGCATATGAAATAACGCAATTGGGTGCAACACATAGTAACAATCCATTGGTACGAGCAATACTCACCCCTGGATTAGCTCTTCAGATGCTAACCACTCGACAACCCAACGACTCTCAATTGGAGGTTGCGATTCTCGCCTTGAAGAACGTAGTAGAGGAAGAGCAACCCCTCGAGCAGGGCGTTGCATAACAATTGCTTCCTATCTTCATGTCAATAAATACAGACAAACGCCACCGCTAATCAAAGAGAGGTGATTTGCAGAATAAGACTAATAACACGAAGCACTGATCTCCTCCATCTTTCCAGTGACAACGAAGACAACACGTTCACAGATATTGGTGATTCGATCAGCAGCTCGTTCCAGATTATGCGCCACCCAGATCAGACGTGTAGCCCTGGTGATTGTTTGAGGATCCTCTGCCATAAAGGAAAGGAGTTCACGAAAAACCTGGTCGTAGAGATGATCAACCTCATCATCTTCGGCACATATTCGTCTAGCCAAATTGGCATCATGCTGTATGAAGGCATCCAGACTATGCCTCAACATCTCACAAGTCTTCTGAGCCATGCGTGGCAGGTCAATCAGGGGTTTTACAGGTGACTCATCCCCTATCATTAAAGCTATACTGGCAATACCCCTGGCATGATCACCTATTCGTTCCAAGTCTGTGATGATATTAAGAACAGCAACGATAAGTCGCAGGTCATCTGCCACAGGTTGCTGGGTTGCAATCAGAGAAATACACTTCTCCTCAATATCAAAACGTTTGTCATTGACTTTACAGTCGTCAGCTACCACGCGTTCTGCTAACTTCAGATTTCGCTCTTTTAAAGCCTCCATAGAACGCTCGATAGATTTCTCCACCATGCTGCCCATAACCAGAACATCGTCTTGTAATGCTCCCAGAGAGGAATCATAACGCTTTCTGACCATTGTCTCACTCCCTTCATCCGAATCGACCAGAGATATAGTCTTTAGTCCTCTGATCTTCAGGATTTGTGAAGATTCGGCTGGTTGGACCATATTCCACCAGCTCCCCCATCAAGAAAAAGCAAGTCCACTGAGATACACGCGCCGCCTGCTGCATATTATGAGTCACAATCACTATGGTGTATTCTTCCTTCAGCTCCTGCATCAGGTCTTCTATTTTCAAGGTAGCAATGGGATCAAGAGCAGAGCAAGGTTCATCCATAAGAAGAACTTCTGGTTCCACAGCTAGAACACGAGCAATGCACAAACGTTGTTGCTGGCCACCCGATAGTGCCAAACCAGACTTATCCAAATTGTCCTTGACCTCATCCCATAAAGCAACCGCTCTAAGGCTCTTCTGCACTATCTCCCTCAGTTGTTCCTTATTCCTCATCCCCAAGATCTTGGGGCCATAGGCAACATTTTCGAATATGGATTTCGGAAATGGATTGGGTTGTTGAAAGACCATGCCTACCCTCTTACGCAGTTCAACGCAATCGGTCCCATTGTAGTTGATATCTTTACCATCTAGGAGCACCTGTCCCCTGCACCTGGTCTTAGGAACTGTATCATTCATGCGATTAAGTACTCGCAGAAAGGTTGATTTACCACAACCAGAAGGACCAATAAGTGCAGTGATCTGTCCTTCCTTGATATCTAGAGAGATGTTCCGTAGAGCCTGCACATCACCGTAGTAGAAATCAAGATCCTTTGTAGATATCTTCATTTTCATTATAAGTTCCTCACTTTTTCCCTCCCACCCTCGCACGATATTGCCAGGAAAGGAATCTAGTGGCAATATTAAGGACTAGGACAAACACCATAAGCACCGCACCAGTGGCCATAGCCTTGTCCAAAGCATTAGTCTCATTGATCAAATAGAAAATGTGTACTGCTAGGGAACGGCCTCCATCAAGCGGAGTACCTGGCATCTCAGCACTCCCTCCCATCACCACATAGAGACATGCCGATTCAGCAACAGCTCCTCCAGCACATAGGATAATTCCTGTGATGATCCCAGGGAGAGCAGACGGAAGTACCACACTTCTAACCATCTGCCACCTGGTGGCCCCTAGAGCCAAAGAAGCTTCTCGATGAGATCTGGGAACAGACCTCATCGCCTCTTCAGTTGAACGAATCATAAACGGCAAGAGCAGACATGCCAGTGTCAGAGAGCCAGATATTATGGACAATCCCAAGTCAAATACTTGTACAAATATGGCAAGGCCAAATAGCCCAAACACTATAGAGGGTATACCTGCAAGAAGCTCCACACCACGACGAACGATCTCTGTTCGCCATGTATCACGGGCATACTCTGCAAGATAGATTGCAGCTCCTATCCCGAGTGGTACAGTAACAACTAGGGTAGCACCTACAAGCCACAACGTAGTGATAATTACCGAGGAAATACCTCCATCACCCGAAAGACCGCCGGCGGGTTCTGAAGTGAAAAAGTCCCAGTTTATTGCAGGTAGTCCCTGGGCTATAACATAGATAACAATGAATAGGGGCAGAGAAACCCCACAAATCCCCATCATCCAGAGTGCAATCCAGGCAATTCGCTCAGTCAACTTGGGAGAGAAACCTATGATACCCTCCCTTTTGCAGATTTACCTCTAGACCAAGGAAGCCCAATCTTTCCTCGATAAGCAAGGATTCCCAGAGTATTCAAACCTAGAACCATGATAAAAAGCAAAGCCCCACAAGCCCAGAGAACATCGGCATGTAATCCTGTGGCATGAGCTATTTCAGCCGCGATATTCCCTGTTAGCGTTCGGGCACTATCGAATATAGAGTGAGGAAACTGCGGAGAATTTCCGATTACCATCATCATAGCCATGGTTTCTCCTATTGCCCTTCCTAAACCCAGAATCACCGCAGCCACTATTGAGGAACGAGCGGCAGGAAGGAGTACATGCCATATAGTCTGCCAACGTGTCGCCCCCAAAGCTAGAGACGCATCTTTGTACGCACGGGGAACCGCACGAAGACCATCCTCGGAGATACTAGTTACGGTTGGGAGTATCATAATAGCAAGTACTATACCAGCAGCAAGAACTGATGATCCTGAACCTTGCCCGCTGATATCAGCGATGATTGGGCTCAGAAACACAACTCCTACCATCCCATATACCACTGATGGAATCCCCACAAGTAGCTCAACGGCAGGACGGGCAACCTGGGCTACTTGTGGCGGTGCTACTTCAGCTAGGAAAAGCGCACAACCGATTGATAGCGGTACTGCGAAAAAGAGAGCGAGGGTAGTGCTAACTATGGTTCCCACAATCATCGTCATGATGCCATAGGCTTCACGCGAAGGATACCATTTGTCATCAAAAACAGAGAGGCCAAGCTCCTTAAAGGCTGGCCAGGCCTCCCTAAATATATATAAAGCTATGAGCACCAAGATCAAGAGCGAAAGCGTTGCTAGTGCTAGCATTATGTGTTTAACTACACGATCCACAAAGTGACGAGATATATGCAATATCACCTCTTAATTCGTAGTGATAAAGAGCACACGATTTTTGGCTCAACACATAGACATTTCCAGTTTACACACTATATAATGGCTATATACCCCTCATCCTCTACGATTTGTTGTCCCTCTGAACTCTTGGCAAAGTCGATAAAATCCTTGATCTCACCCTCAGGTTCATTCCACGTCACCAAATAGAGGATTCGAGCAATAGGATATGAACTATCTTGAACAGTAGCGATAGCACATTCGATTCCATCGACGGTTATGGCTTGAACCGAATCATCCACATATCCTAGGGAAAGATATCCGATAGCGTTCTCTGTATTGGCAACCTTTTGCTTAATCGCACCATTTGAGGTTTGAAACTCCGCGCTCGATGCAATTTCCATATCTCCCATTACCCTGTTTTCAAAGGTCTCCCGTGTACCAGAACCCTCCTCTCTGCTTACCACAGTCCACGTACTGGTACTTCCTTGCTCGAATATATTGGCAATCTCCTCAAGGGTTATGTCAGTAATGCCATTTGGATTTGAAGGATGAACTACAATGGCTACCCCATCATAAGCAACAGCATGATCAACAAGCTCAGGCCACTGTTCTTTCTCACTAGATTTCAAGTCACGCGATATGGCTCCAATATCGAATCGTCCATCACTAACTCCTGCCACTCCCGCCGTTGAACCACCTCCCTCCACAGTGACATCTATATCTTCATGGTTTGCTTCATAAGCATCTCTCCACTTTTCCGTCAGGGGTTGCACTGTTGTAGATCCGCCAACAGCTACCGATGTATTTCCATTGCACCCAATAAGTCCCAATGTCGCTACGAGTAAGCACACCATTGGAAGAAGTACCCACCTCCCGTGGATGTTTATACGCATCTTGACTCCTCCTTACATCACCACGCACATAGACTGAATAATATGCGCGCATTTATTCAGCTATTAGTTTACGAGGTGATGTTTAAGGCATCTTTAAGGTTTTGTTAAGGGAATGTTAAGAATTCCTTAGGAAGCCATTTCGCTTTCTTGAAGAAACTGCTCCATAACATATAGCTCATCTGGAATCTGAGGATGGTCGCATATCTGATGCAGAATTCCTTCGGCGCTGGCTACGTTAGTTGCCAAAGGCACATTATGAACATCGCAAACCCGAAGCAGGGCAGAGATATCTGGTTCATGTGGCTGTGCCATAAGAGGATCCCGTAGAAATACAACAGCCCCAACTTTCCCACTAGCCACCAACGCACCCACTTGCCGATCACCACCATAGGGTCCATCTTCCAAAAGAGTAACCATTTGTCCTGTTTCTGCCTTGATAAGTTTCCCTGTACCTTTAGTGGCAATCAATTCCATCTGAGATAGCTCTCTCTGATGCGCCTTTACAAGACAGACCATATCCCCTTTCTTCGAGTCATGGGCAACCAGAGCCAGCATTGTCTTCTCCATATTTTGTCTCCTTTTTTTTTCGAATGTAAGAAGCTTTAAGCAGTTTGCATGCTTACACTATTAGCCTACCAAGATACTATTAAGATTCGCTTAAGGATTTTTTAACAGGTGATAAGGACTTGGTTAAGAAATCTACAAAGTTCCGCTCTTCAGGGTAACTGCTCCATGAGGAATACAGACTAGTAAGGACTTATAAACTCTCTATACTTTCTTGAGGAAACTGAAGCATTCTAGATACCTTTCAGTCTGTATGCTCCCTAAAATATGTAGGTGTTAGGGAATGCGTGGATAAAAGCTTGAATAAACACTATTGAAAAAAACCCATAACGATTAGGCCTTTAGCTCCGAAAGGGTCTCTTCCGTAGCGAACTTATTCTGGAACTTGAAGAGGTTTATCGACTCTTACTTCATCTCCTTCACTTCA
>JAXHVC010000159.1:0-25017 GCA_034189315.1 Chloroflexota bacterium
AGACCACCCAACTACGAGATGTTCCGGACAAGGTGGCTTTCCGGAGTTCAATAGCTCAACGGTTGCCTTCCTAACACTATTCAACACCTCCCCAGCTATGACAGTGAACTCCCATGGCTGCGTATTCATAGCAGATGGAGACCGGCCTGCAACCTCCAGGATTTCCTGAATCACCTCCCTAGGAACAGGAACTGGTTTGTAGCCTCTAACACTCTTTCGTGTTCGTATGGCCTCTATAATATTCATAGTTGATTCTCCTTTCCTGATACAGCCTTTTGGTTATGAATGTCAGAATCGATAGCAAAGGCATTTGTTGATTACAACACCAATATCTATCGATCATCTTTCAGAACACCGATATCTGTTTTGATGTTTACACCAGTATTTAATATATAGTCATCTGAATATGCACCCATACCTAAATACGATCAGGGATCAAGCTCTGTTGTTAGTACTAACACTAGATTAGGGTAAATAGGCCACTATTTGATATTCATTTCTATTTTACCTAAAAGGCTGGTATCACGAATAGTCAAACACTCAGTACTCCTCACCCACTCTATCCACATCCATCCTCCATTGCATATGATCAAACTGGATTCAAATCTGTTGCTGCTTCGCTACTCGTCTGCTATACTTCGATCCCTAAATACTTGGCCTGCATGCTTGATTCCCAGACACCTTATGGCAAACCCAGTTATCGTGAAGCAAATCGTATTTCATTTATGTATCATTGATCAACACCTCACCTGACTGGAGCATGGCTTGAAAGATCAAGAAAAGAAGACACCAACCTTAATTTCTTCTATCGAGAATATATTCGAGATCCAAGAGGACGAGGGACCTAACAAAGTCATCAGCTTGGAACAGGCCATCAGGCAGAACGTACAACCAGGCATGTCGATTTTTCTGGGCTACGATGCAAGCGCTGCTTCTTGCGAGATACTCCGCCAGTTTTGGGATACAACACCCGGATTTACTCTGATTATGAGTGTTGTCACAGAGCATGCACTCAGTCTGGTCCATGCAGGTTTAGTAAAGAAACTTATTGCTAGTATTTGTACTCACTCGTATCCCACACCAGGCCCGAGCAAGGTGGTTCAGCGAGCATTCAAAAACAAGACTATCGACATCGAGTTCTGGTCTCTCTACTCACTACAGCAAAGGCTCATGGCAGGAGCACAAGGAATTCCGTTCACTCCAACTAAATCCCTAATCGGCAGCTCCATGGCCAAAGAGAACAAGGACTCATTCATAATCATCGATGATCCATTTGGCAGTGGAGAACGTATTGGTTTGGCAAAAGCCCTAAATCCAGATATTGCAATAATCCACGCATTAGCTTCGGATGGATATGGAAACACACTGCCCTCACCTGTATCCCAGGATACGCACTGGGGCCCCAAAGCTAGTAAAAAGACATTAGTTACTGTGGAACACATAGTCGCCACGAGTTATATAAGGAAGCACTCTTCCTTGGTTAGGTTCCCTGGATACATGGTCCACGCCGTATCTCAAGCACAATTGGGAGCACACCCCCAATGCCTGGCCAACGGAATATTGGCCGGTATTGAATCATATGCAGAGGACAGAGAATTCATGGTCGATTATAGGGAAGCAAGTCAATCGCCGGACAGGCTCACTAGCTGGATACAAGAATGGATTATTGATTGCAGAGATCACAGTGCTTATGTAAATAAGCTCGGTACGGAGAGAATTCAATCCCTCAAGGAAGGGGCGTTAGAGGATAACTGGAGAAGTGAATTATCATACGCCAGAGCTACTATCTCCCCGAGCTGCAAATACAATCTAATGGAGATGATGATCATTGGCGCAGCTCGCAAAATAAGACAGCGGGTCATTGAAAGTAATCACGCCACCATGCTGGCAGGCGTGGGGGCATCATCATTGGCTGCATGGCTTGCATTCTATAATCTACGACAATATGATAGGTATCCAATAGAACTAATCGTGGGTTCTGGACTATTCGGCAATACACCTCGCCCAGGTAATCCTTTTCCATTGAAGTTATCCGATGTTTGGAGTTGCAAGATGTTAGGAGATGTATCCGAAATGTACGGAGTTCATGTTGGAGGGCAGAATGCTAGGTGCGTCTCAGTTTTATCTGCGGCCCAAGTAGATAGGTGTGGAAACCTTAATGCTGCAAAGCTGTCAAATGATACTCTATTGGTAGGCCCAGGTGGTAGCAATGATAATACAAGCGGTGCTAGCGAAGTCATAGTTGTCATGCCCCAGATACGAGAACGTTTTCTAGACCAGCTGCCCTATATCTCATGTCGTGGAGACAGGGTAAGTACTCTGATATCAACCATGGGTATTTTAGAGAAAGATCATTCACAAGAATTCATGCTGACAAAATGTATGCCCTCTTCCAAATCGATGAGTATCAAGAAAAGGATTGAAACAACCAAGGATAACTGCGGATGGGAGCTTAAAGTTGCAAACCGAGTTGACGATATTCTACCACCCACAGTAGAGGAATTGACTACCCTTCGCCTACTTGATCCAACAGGTTTCTTCATCGGAGAAAGTGGATAATATCACTCTGTACAAGCAAGGATTAATATATAATAACTGTACAGGGAGCTTGTTCCAGGAATTATTATGCAGCAATCATCAAAAGAATGTGTCTGGATTTCTGTACAAGGTATACTCCAAAAAGGTTATAGGGTAGCATCCGGCCAATCCAAAGACTCCCCCTATCCTAGAGGATCAATTGAAATGCAAACCCCCTTTTTCTTAGAACAAGGGATCGATTTAAGAAAATTCTATCCAGGCACCCTTAATATCTCTATTAGCCCCTACAAGTTTAATATAAAGAATCCCAGCTGGACCTTGTATGACGTAGTATGGTTCAACAAAGACTACCCTGAGACGTTTTCCTTTTCAGAGTGTATCTTGGATAGAGGTATCGCTAAGGTAAAGAGCTTGCTATACTATCCACACCCCGAAACCAAACCTGCGCATTATCAAGATGAATCCACAATCGAAGTACTGGCGCCGTTTATCAAGGGTCTTCAATACGGACACAGCATCACCCTGCTATTAAATCCCAACGAAATCGATATAAACCAACCTAACCAAATAGCTTAGTACAATTATCTCTATGTTCTTTGTCCAATAATAATTGCCAACAGAATATACTCTATGTGGCAGACAAGACTGACTCAGTCATACTCCCACTAACCCCTGCCCCTTCACCTAGGGGTCCAGATGACATCGGAGAACCTTCCTTTTCGTTCAGCGATAGTGATTAGTAGGTCTCATACAAACTATGCTCTCAGCACATAGAGCACACCAGACCCGCTTGATAAATAACCTAGGTCTCTCAACCAATGTCCAATGAAAAACACGATCGTTCTTGACTAACGAGCTAATATGTGTAAGATATGTATATTATTTTTAAGAAAATTTATTTACATGGATGTTCTATGTACCACTGAGTAGATAGTAGCAAGAAAGACATATAGCTTCCGTTATGTGTAACGTATGATACATCTTCGCGCAATACCAAATAGTTACACTTGGTTTGCCCTTTCCTCTGCTGCGCGTGGTTTCTAGGAGAACACCTATGTCAAAAAAAAAGCGACTGTCCGACAGGAGATACAACACCAGAAACAGCTTTTTATGGGGAGAGGACTGGGAAGAATATGTCGACGGATCGAAGGCAATGAATAAATTCGCTGCCTACACCGATGGAAATGGAAGACTCAGGCACTCCACTAGGATCCCTCTCGCGGGATTGGGGTACTTTGAAGATAACCTATTTCATAAACCATTCTGGGAAGCTCGCTGGTTTCGTCAATCAGAGGAGTCACAAAAGAAGCTCAGAGAGGGAATCCAAGAAGCTTCGTCCGGCCATGTCGTCAGCTGCAGTGTAAATGCCTACACCCGTACTGGTAATCCTGTACCAGTAGTATTTACCATAAGTCCTCTGAATGGCCCTGATAGCGATATCATTAGCATTGTAGGTGACTCGTATTCACAGACACAGATTGGAGAACCACACACACAACCTAAGATCAACGATACCCTTGACTTGCGGATGCCCACGTTGGAGTACAGACAGCCAGAACAGACCCGAGAGAAGAGGCAAATCTCACAACCACCATCAGACTCCACATATAAGCAAGATCCACATAGCGCGGATTTGGAGAATCCTCGTTTCTTGTTAGAAAGCATGACAGATCTTGTTTGGACCACCGATCTTTCCTATCGGAACAGATATGTGAATCCAGTTGTTGTGCATATGCTTGGTTATACACCTGAAGAATATCGATCCCTACCAATTCAAAAAATAATGCCACAAAAGTCGCTCAACGCTATCAAGAGCGCATTAGATCAAGTACACTCTAGTAGCGAAAAACGATCTAGTCTTCTTATAATCGAGTATTTGCATAGAGACGGGACCATAATCCCTGCGGAACTGGCGATATGCTTTATCAATGACTCCAAAGGTAACGCTGTTGGAATACTGGGGATATCTCGCGAAGTTACAAAACGCAGCGACATAGAAGAGGATATTCAATACCAGGGAGAACGATTCAAGGCACTGCTAAGGAACTCCTCTGAGGTGATCTGCATCCTGGATGAAGAAGGGACTATAGTATACGAGAGCCCCTCTGTAAAAAGGCTACTCGATATAACCCCCGAAGATGTAATTGGTATACCAATACTCAACCTTATTCACCCTGATGACATTCCCAAGGCCACAAGTTTTCTGGCAAAGATGACAGAGAATCCTGGCACTACGGTATACGAACAACTACGACGACAATTCGGTGACAATGGTAACCCATGGCACTGGCTGGAGATTTCTGGAATCAATCTACTTGGCGAACCACAAGTTGAAGGTATGGTTCTATACTATCGAGATATCAGCCATAACAAAGAAAGGGATTCACAGGTAAGCCAATACCAGCAACAGCTACAAGAAGCTCTAGACCAAGCACAGCTATCATTGCGTGAGGTCTCTACACCAGTGGTGCAGGCCTGGGACGGGATCCTCATGCTGCCACTCATTGGAGTGATAGATGACTATCGAGCCAAACTGATAACTGAGGATGTACTCAGCAGGATTGCAGATACTAAGGCCACGATGATTATTATAGACGTTACTGGTGTTGTATTGATGGACAGTAGAGTAGCAAACCATATCATTCGAATGGTAAACTCCGTCGCATTGTTGGGAACGAAATGCATAGTTACGGGCATTACACCCATTGTAGCTCAAACGATGATCAGGTTGGGATTAGACCTAAGTGAAATCACAACTCAGAGGGATATGCAAGAAGGGCTTAAACTAGCCCTTAAGCAGACAGGTCATGTCTTCAGAGATTCCCACCACCGATAGCAAAATCCATTACCCCCACAGCTATCACTGGTAAGAACATCCTTAAAGACAATCACCATTACTTCCAAAGGGCCAGATAAAAAGATAGGTATATCGAGAGAAGGACAGGATAAGCTACCACCCTCGATTAAGTGTTCTATGACCCCATCGTATTAGATACTGCACTCTTCATAACTACATTTGCGCCGCCAATGAGTATTATGTCATGATCTTAATATTACTGCATTCCCAAGCACATTCCTGACAAATCTCTAGAGTTCAGTTATACTCTGAATAATGCCTTAAGTTCAGCACAAATGCGTCGGTGTGGGTCCAGAGTTTGTGATGTTTAGCTCCTTGGCCAAACAGTATCATATTGATCCCCGTGGCATATTCTCACCAATAAGTGCCCCATACACCACAAGACATACGCTCTCAACAAGCATACCGATTAACAGTGCAATTTGGATCTTATGGCGTGATCAGAATAAGGTTATTAGTGTGTAACGAGGTGGGGTGTTACTGTGGGAGATTCGTTAGAGAATAGACGTAAGCGTGCGCTTTGCGGGATCTGCTCCGCCGGATGCTGGATTGTGGTCACATATGATGAAGAAGGCAAGATCCAGAGCGTAGATCCAGACGAGAGCTCGCCTCTAGGTAGATTATGTAGGATCGGCGAGATTTCTAGAGATATCGTCTACTCTAAGGATAGGCTCCTCTATCCCATGCGTAGGAATGGACCGAAAGGCACCTTATCATTTGAGCGCATATCCTGGGATGAAGCCTACGATATCATCGTTGGCAAACTCCTCCAAATCAAGAAGGAATCGGGAGCAGAGGCCACAGCTATATACACAGGTAGCGGGAGCTTCGAACTAGCTATGTGTGACCTATATCAGCCAAAGGGAGTGGCTGTTTCCTCGGCTTCTAGTGTCTTGTTCCCCTTCGGTTCCCCTAACACGCTTGGCGTTGGGGCTCTTTGCTATGTATCATTCGCAATGATAGCACCTCACGTGACAATGGGTGGCATGTTTACCACTATGCATTCCGATATAGAAAACGCCAAGCTCATTATCATCTGGGGCAAGAATCCGGCTGCGCATTGTCCTCCCGATGACTTCATTCAGATAGAAAAAGCTCATAAACGTGGAGCAAAGATAGTCGTGATAGATCCCCGTAAAACGGCTATGGCCAAGTATAGCGGAGCAGAGTGGATCCCAATACGACCAGGTACAGACGGAGCATTGGCACTAGGCATGTGTAACATTCTTATCGAAGAAGAACTCTATGATAGTGAATTCGTACGCAACTGGACGATTGGCTTCGAGGACTTTTCCAGATATGTACAGCATTTCAGACCAGAGGTTGTAGAACACATAACTGGTGTTCCAGCTGAGACTGTTGTATCTCTCGCCAGAGAAATGGCGTATACAAACGGCGTATCGCCAGTAATGTACAGTGGGTTAGAGTATAGTGACGGAGCCGTGCAAGCCATACGGGCCACAATGGTACTCTGGGCTCTTGCAGGCCAACTCGATATCCCCGGAGGCCGATGTTTCAATATGCGCCAGAACAGGTTTCCCCTAAACCGCGAAGGCCTGATAGAAAATCCAGATGTACGCAGGGCTGCAGGACATAACAACTTTCCGATATACACAAAGTATAGGGGTGAGTTCCATGCAAATATCCTCCCTGAGGCAGTATTGAACGGGAAACCCTATCCTATACGCTTGCTAATCAGCCTTGGAGCTTCGATCATTACGTCTTGGCCACAATCCTCTATATGGCGAAAGACATTGGATTCCCTTGATTTCCTTGCTTGTATTGATCGACAGCTCACAGCAGATGCCGCTTACGCGGACATCCTGCTCCCTGCAACTACTTACTACGAGATTCAATCCTATATGGTATATGAATCTGTATTCAGGATTAGAGAAAGAGTGATTGATCCAATCGGTGAGGCAAGAAATGACTTCCTCGTCCTCTCCGAACTAGCTAGGCGTCTGGGATATGGGCACCTCTATCCCCAAACCGAGGAGGAGATCCTAGAGCGTGTATTGAGAGGCTCTGGATTCACACCAGACAGTGTCCGGGCCTCCGGTGGCATAGTTCAAATTCCCACCGTCATGATGCAGTACAAGAAGTGGGAAAAAGGACTGCTAAGAGAAGACGGTAGACCAGGATTTGAAACACCCTCTGGCAAATTCGAGATTGCTTCGTCGATTCTGGAAGAACATGGCTATGATGCTTTGCCTGTGTATACCGAACCTATAGAAGGGCCTCTTTCACAACCAGAGCTAACCAGACAATACCCTCTGGTTTTTAATTCTGGTGCACGTTCGAATATCGACCTACATACACTCCATCATAGTATCCCCTCCTTATCCAAAGAAAAACCTTTGCCCACAGTGATGATCAATACACTGGACGCAGAGGATCGCGGAATTCAGAACGGAGACTTCGTACACATCAAAACCAAGCGTGGTAAGGTGGGTATGTATGCCCTTGTTACCTCTGACATTGTTAGGGGAGCAATAGAAGCCAGCGGGGCCGGTGGCGGGGTATTGGGACCCAAGGAGTGGCGAGAGGCCTGTGTTAATGATCTAACAGACCTCCAACGTTACGATCCCATTTCAGGTTTCCCCGTCTATAAAGCATTGTTATGTGATGTAGTTAAAGTAGCAGACAAAGAGGGAGCAAGCGTTACCAACATCGGTGAATACACCCTAGACGATACAGTGGAAGAAGACACAACACCATCTCATATATATCTCGACCATAACGCTACTTCCCCTCTCGATGAACAAGTTAAACGAACTATGACAGAGTTCTTGGAATACTATGGAAATCCCTCCAGCATCTATACCATGGGTAAGAAATCCCATGTGGCCATAGAAATGGCACGCAGAAACGTGGCGCTACTGATAAATAGCACAGCAAGACGTATAACCTTTACAGGAGGCGGATCTGAGGCCAACAACCTGGCAATAAAAGGGATAGCATATGCATATTACCGTCATAAAAACCATATTGTCACATCTACAATAGAACATCCCTCCGTTCTCAATACCTGCAAGTGGCTCGAAAAGAATGGATTCACAGTAACATACCTTCAATGCGACCAAGAGGGAAGGGTGCATCCAGAAGATTTGGAAGCTGCGATCACAGAAAACACCTGTCTAGTAAGCATCATGACTGCCAACAACGAAACTGGTTCGCTCCAGCCCATCGCAGAGCTGGCACATGTCACTAAGAGGCATGATGTGATATTTCATACCGATGCAGTCCAGGCAGTAGGCAAGATCCCGATAGACGTAGAAGAATTGGGAGTAGACCTACTAACCCTATCAGCACACAAATTCCATGGACCAAAAGGCATTGGTGCCCTTTATGTTAGAACAGGGATTATGCTAGAACCATTGGTCAGTGGAGGTAAACAAGAACATGGACTAAGAGCAGGAACTGAGAACATCGTGGGTATTATGGGATTGGGAAAATCAGCCGAATTGGCCATAGACCGCCTACCCAAGAGGCATCTTGTTCAAGAAATGAGAGACAAACTGCAGAAGGGAATTGCCGAACTCGTTCCAAATATCAAACTCAATGGGAGCACCAAGCAGCGATTGCCAAATACGTTGAACATGACCTTTCCTGGCATTAGAGGTGAGTCGTTAGTCCTCGCATTGGATCAAAAGGGCATTGCAGTCTCTTCGGGATCAGCATGTCGAGCGGGTTTACCAGAACCCTCCCATGCCCTATTAGCGATGGGATTATCTGAAGAGGATGCCCACTGCACTATACGATTTTCCCTAGGTCTTGATAACACTACGGAAGAAATAGCTCGTACTATTGACTCTCTGACAGATCTTGTAACCAACCAGAAGTCAACTGTACGTTTTGTATCTTGCCGCTGAGGCAATGTTTCAACTCTAATAGACAATGCAATTAAGTTAGAGGGGAGAATGCTATGTCAGCCAATTATAGAGTCCTACAGACCCATGATCTTCAAATAGCAAAGAGCCATCAGCAATTTGCTCTGGATGTTCTGTTAGGTCTTTCTATATCACCCAAAGCTCTATCTTCTAAGTACCTATACGATGCAGAAGGCGACCAGCTCTTCCAAAAGATCACCCAATTGCCCGAGTATTATCTCACCAAGTGCGAATTAGAGATCTTCCAGAACCACAAGGAACGCATCATAGAATCCATGGGGCCAAGCCACGTGAATCTTGTGGAGCTCGGAGCTGGTGATGGCCAAAAAACTGAGGTATTGCTGGGCCATTGTCTGAGCAGAGGGATGAGATTTCGCTACGTTCCTATTGATATCTCAGAAACTGCGGTGCGAGGTCTCATTGGAGGATTGGGCCAATATTCACCTCAAATCCAGATCGAAGGATTGGTGGCAGACTACTTCGATGGGCTCAAATGGCTGTCGAACATGACCAATGAGCATAATGTTGTCTTGTTCTTGGGCTCAAACATAGGCAACTTCAGCCATTCAGAGGCAAGGGTATTCTTATATAGTCTATGGAATGCACTGAACGACGGAGACCATTTATTGATTGGATTCGATCTTAAAAAGAGCATACCCCAATTATTGAATGCCTACAACGACTGCCAGGGTGTCACTACACAATTCAACCTAAACATACTCCGAAGGATAAACCGAGAATTAGGAGGTAGTTTCGATCTTAATAAATTCCAATTCTATAGTAGTTACAATGTGTTTTCCGGAGCTGTAGAGAGCTACTTAATGAGTATGGAGAAACAATCAGTGAATATCGAGGTGCTCAATCAATCCTTCTTCTTCGATGAATGGGAGCCTATTCATACAGAGTATTCTCATAAGTTCCTTCAATCCGACATCACTACGTTGGCAGAAGAAACGGGATTCCAGATTGTGGATCAACTAGTCGATTCAAAGGGATACTTCATAGATTCTATCTGGCAAGTCAAGAAGGGAACAGAAATCAATCAACAGTTATCTTATGATCAAAGATAGCCCCAAAACGGACTAAAGAACAAGTAGCCATTCTGAGAATCTGGAATTACATCTTAGCGATCTTGTGTTACATTAGTTTCTAGGTTTTAAATTAACGATAACTACCATAAGAACCCTTATGGAACAGGATTGTTCATCATATTCTGATTCTAGCAACAACAGATGAGTTTCCCGTTCCACCTATCTATAATACCCCTCGATATAACACAAGTGGCATTACCATAATGTCAACATCATGATAAATACGCCCTCCTTCCCATAGCCAAACTGGTAAAAAAAACCATTCCCCTTGCATTTACTGGGTTAAGGGAACAGCAAGCAGAAAAAGGCACATATATGGCATTAGTGCATCTTGGCCTCACTGAACTAAGTCGCTATACTAGAAGGGGAGGACTTTGATAGTAGGATATTAAGTTGTAGCAGATTGTTAATCCCTAGATAAGCGATAATCTATAAAGACTAATTAAATCTTGAGTTGTGGGCATGTCCCTAATACACGATAGGTCTATCGCAACTGAGTCTGTGAAGCTGCTAAGGTAAGTAAGCTGATCTTAAGACATACGATTCAAGTATAGTCACAGAGTCGGGTACCATCTGAATATCAAGCTTGTCAACCAGCTGCAACGTATAAGAGGAAAAACAAATGGCCACGGTTCTGACACAAGAATATGTAATTCTACAGAGAAAGATCGATCGCTTTGCTAGGCAGCACATTGGGAATAGGGACGATCTGCAATCGCTTGAGCAGTTTCCTCGAGATATTTGGACCAAAATGGGCAAACAAGGTCTTCTAGGATTGGGTATACCCAAGGAGTATGGAGGATTAGGAGGCAACTACGTCTCGATCGCCACAGCGGGAGAGTCTTTGATGAGATCTGGCCATAACATGGGAATTACCATTTCATGGCTTATTCATTGTGTAGTCTCTCGCTTTCTTATTCTGGGATTTGGAACAACCGAGCAACATAATACATACCTTCCAGAGTTAGCTAGTGGGAAAATCACCGCTTCCATAGCCGTATCAGAACCAGGAAGTGGTGCTCACCCCAAACGACTTCAAACAATAGCATACCATCGAGGTGGGATCTATACACTGCAAGGAGAAAAATCCTATCTTACTAATGGGCCAATGGCAGATTTATTCATTGTCTTTGCCACAACGGGTATGGATGGCGAGCGGAAGTTGTTTACTGCATTCCTAGTGCCATCAAACACAAAGGGTTTATGCAAGACAGAACCTATGAAGCTTGAATACCTCAAACCCTCCGAACATGGAGGGATCGTGCTTTGTGACTGTAGGATTCCCACCTCGAGTATTCTTGGGGCAGAAGGATCAGGCTACGATGATATGGCCAAACCCTTTAGAGAAGTAGAAGATGCGTTGATGATGGGATTACTCGTCGGAGGCATGTCTAGGCAGCAAGAACTACTTCTCAACCTCATTGCTAAGCAGGGGTATCAACCAACCGATGAACTAAAAACGACTATTGGTGAACTTCAAGCAATAGTTCACACACTACGAATCATGGCTTACGAAGCAGCAAGTATGCTAGATAGTAGTACGAGTCACCCAGAATTCCTATCTCTAATTATCTCGTTTCGAAACCTCGCCAAGCAATTTCAAGACTTGATAGAGACTGTCCTCACACAAGAAGGAATAGAGAAAGATCCCGAACTGCAACGCACCACTAATGAACTGGCGCTCGGTATAGAAATGTCGAAAAACATCGCCCTCATGAAGCAACAAAGACTGGGCGCAGAACTCCTGTCAGGAAAGGAATCTGATGAAGTCCCCGCAACATGATAAGCTCTCCTCTATTGAAAGCATACAGGAATGCCTCCGACACGAGAATTATATCTGCAATAAGAAAATCGCAACTACTCTCTATCTCGCGCACCATTTAGGAAAACCCATACTAGTTGAAGGGCCAGCAGGAGTTGGCAAAACAGAATTAGCCAAAACCACCGCATCATTTCTGGATCTCCCACTCATTAGAATGCAATGCTATGAGGGACTCGACGAGTCAAAGGCACTCTATGAATGGAAATATGGTAAGCAGTTACTCTACACACAGATACTCAGGGATAAACTAAGTGATGTTATAGCGGGTGCAGACGGGCTCGCGGAGTCTATGGCTAGATTACATCAGTATGACGATATTTTCTTCTCCACTCACTTCCTGGAACCACGCCCATTACTAAAAGCCCTTCAGCAAGATGATGGTGCAGTATTGCTAGTGGATGAGATAGACAAATCGGATGATGAATTCGAAGCATTCCTGATGGAAATCCTGTCAGATTTCCAGGTATCAGTACCCGAGATCGGAACCATTCGGGCAATAACCAAACCGTTCGTATTTCTGACCAGCAACAATACTAGAGAATTGAGCGAGGCTTTAAAACGCCGCTGCCTACATTTATTCATATCCCTACCTGATCCACAGCTTGAGAGGGAGATTATCCGAGTTCGTGTACCTGATGTCTCGGAACAACTCAACATACAGCTGGTCTCCTTTGTCCAGCAGCTTAGGGAACTTGATATCAAGAAGATCCCCTCCATTAGTGAAACCATAGACTGGGCTAGAGTGCTGTTGCTACTCCATGCTGATAAGCTCGATCCAGACCTTGTACGCGAATCGCTACATATCATTCTTAAGTTTGAGGAAGATATCAAGGTAGCAGAAGATAACCTCCTGGAAATGACTGGCAAGGCATTGAAAGAAACAGTTAGGTAAGGACACCTCTAGCGTTATAGTTCACAGGTCACAAATAAAGGACACTATTCGTATACATGGAACAGGTTCTCAGAGACTTCATAGTAGCTCTCCGGGCTTCTGGGGTCCGAATATCGGTAGCAGAGAGCATAGATGCCATGAATGCTGCAAAGCTCATCGGCTACTCCGATAGAAACGTGCTCAAGGATTCCCTTTCCGTTGTTTTGGCCAAATCCTATTATGAGAAAGAGCTATTTGATAGCTGCTTTTCTCGATTCTTTTCATTCGAAGCCTTCAGTCATGAAAAGGGTAATCCCCTAGACAATCCCTCAATAGAACAACAAGATGGCAACTCCCTACTAACCCAAATGATCCTCGCTGGAGATACCTCAGCACTGGCGGCTTCCATGAGAGAGGCTGCCCTGGATTTGAACGTTAATCAAATGCAGTATTTTACACAAAAGGGTATCTACATACATAGGATTCTACGCCATATGGGACAGGAAAACCTTCGAAGGGATATCCAGCGTCTGTGTCAAGAAGATACAGAATATTCTAGGGAAGTTGCCACAATGTTGACTAATGCAGAAGACTATCTTCTGGAAAACGTTAGGGATTATGTCGAGCAGCAGTATGACTTGTTCGCAGGGTCACTCGAAGAGGAGCTATTAGAGAACTACCTAAAAGAAATAAAGCTTTCCAATCTTGAACAACGGGACCTGTATCGGATGCATGCTATCGTCCACAAAATGGTCAAGCGGTTGAACGATATCCATTCAAAAAGAAGAAGAACTTTTAGAAGAGGCCAGCTGGATTTCAGGAAAACCCTCAGAAGTAACGTTGCTAATCAAGGAATGCTTTTCGATATCAAATGGAAAAAGAAGAAGATCGATCAACCGAATATAGTGGCTATTTGTGATGTCAGCAGCTCAGTATCTGCTGTTGCAAGATTCTTGCTTATCTTCCTTTACAGCTTGAATAAAGCAATAGCCAAAATTAGGACCTTTATTTTCTGCTCAAATCTAGTAGAAGTAAGCAATATTTTTGATGACTATCCTGTCGAGGAAGCTGTAGCCAAGCTACATAGTGGAACCGGGCTTGGAGTTGTTCTGGGACCAACGGATTATGGACAAGCGTTTCGCGATTTTCATGAGCAATGGCCCAATATAGTCACCAATAACACAACTGTACTAATTCTCGGAGATGCCCGTAACAATTACACAAATCCCGAGACAAGGCTACTAAAGGCGATCCAACAGAGATGCAAGAGATTAATATGGCTTAATCCAGAATCACCGTCTTCATGGGGAACAGGTGACTCCGAAATGCATCGGTATCGACCCTATTGCCATGTGGCAAAGGAATGTAATACCGTCAATCACCTTGAGAGAGTGGTTGACTCGATATTAGACAGATAAACCTCCTCACCATATACAGCCTTTGATCCAGGTAATGGAATCCCCCACTCACACAGAAGTGTCCATATTCTAATCGCTCCCATTCAACAATACTCTCATACCCAAACACAACTCCATTATCACAATGCAATCTATAGATTTTACTCGTACCAATATATGTCGGTCATTACTCATGTAGAATAAGTAGGAATACGTATTGACTGAATACACACATAGATATATGGTGATAAATATAGCTCTATTGATTTTTTTCAGTGTTTTGGATACCCTTGATCAACTTTAGTTGAAATCCGGGTATCCGGAAAGGAGTGCAATGCTAACCCAGAAAGACATCGATCCGTTTTATAGCTTAGCCATACTAGTCTCTCTGGTTAGTCAAGAACCATAATTATTAGATAGTATGACATTTGTTTATTAAGGATTCTTCTGTATATATAGCTTTAGTTACTAATGAGTGACTTGCCGGGTAAGAAGTCCATCGATTATTAGGGACATGGTTTCACAATTCATGTTTTCTTCCATTAATTATAATGAATCGCGCGCATTTTACTCCAAGTACTAGGGACTCCGTACTAGATCACATATAAATAAAAAAAGCACTCAGATGCTACATGGGGGTAAGCAAGATGAATGCGGGGACTAAACTCAAGAGGTTCACAAGCATTGCGCTTGTGGGTATATTGATCGCAGCACTCATAGGAACAATTGTTCCTTTTGTAGGAGCAGCAAACGAATCTAGCGAAGATCCACCTGAATGGTGGAATGCTTCGTGGAGCTATTTAGCAGATATATTGATCACCGATAGATCTGGCACAGATCTAACAGACTTCCAAGTGAAGGTGGTTGTTGATTATGAACCCAATATGAAACCAAACTTCGACGACATAAGATTCATCACAAGTGACCACTCCACAGAGATCCCTTTCTGGAGAGAAGATTACGAACAAGGTATCTTCGCCGAATTCTGGGTAAAGGTTCCTTCAATTCCTGCCTCGGATACAGCAAAAATAAAGATGTACTATGGCAATCCCTCTGTTACCACCACAAGTAACATACAAGAAACATTTATATGGGGAGACGATTTTGAAGACATAATCCTAACAAGCGAGCACACTCGCCAAGCGAATTACGGTTACGCACTTCAATATGTTCAAGATGGCGAATATCACATGAGCGGTATGCCAGGTTCCGTAGCAATAGCAGAAATATGCGATGCCGAAGAATTGAAGACCTTCCCTGATTCGTATGTCGCCGAATCTAATATCAAGGGGATAGTCAAATCCGGTGTAGCTAGTATAAGCCCCAAGTACGAGAGTATCAGTAACAGATATGACAGTTCAATGGATATTCAATGGGACTGCGTTGGCCTGTCCAAGACGGTAGATACCAATTGGAGCCTCATGCAATGTACAGACCTCGCCGAGCCAGTTGAGGTGGGTGATTGGCAAAGATTAGCAACGTCTATACTCAGTGACACCCAGAATAACACAGTGATGGTGTATGGTGAGGATGTTCCATACGTTGAATATACCGATCCAGATCTATCTAATTCCGGATTAGCATTCATGGCATTCGATTGGAATGATCATTTCCACATTGTCTATGACGACTTCAGAGTTCGTCAGTATGTACCTAGTAATCCAGATGTCACCATAGCACCAACTCGTATTAATCGGCCACAATCCCAAGAAAGCAGCACATCATCGGTTGAGGACGCGATTGATATTAGCAATTTGGTCGTTACACCTCCATGCGCCAGCCAGGCTTCCTCTCCAGAGATGACGGCATATGGAGCTGCCAATCAGAACTCTCTTCCTACCATAGAACGTTCACCACGAAACGGAGCCACCAATGTTTCGCTTGGAACTACCTTGCTCTGGAATATAGAGCAGAATACTGGTGATGATGTAACTTACGATGTCCATTTCGGAACTAGGAAATACCCTCCATTGGTAATTCACGATAGTGCTACCACAGCATATCGCCCAATCATTATGACTCCAAACACGAAATACTATTGGAAGATCGTATCTAGAGATAGTGATGGGATGTTATACAGAAGTGAAACATGGAGTTTCACCACCGAGCCACGAATTTCTCAACCAAGCTCCAACCAGTGTGACTACCCTACTTCTGGAAATTGCACTGTTGATATCCCTGCCGATACAAACTTGGAATGGCATATAGAACCAACAACTGATGGCACTTCACCCTGCGATCAATTGGAGTTTCAGGAAATCCTCCCCCTAGCACCGGATACTACCCCACCCGCAGAGGAGGAGCCAGCACCTCAAGAGGTCAACCCACCGAACAATGAGATAGAGACACCTCCCATTGATGACAATGCTAGACCTGAAGACCAAATCGGAGGTAGCAATCAAGGTGATAACAACGTACTGATTGTTAACGATTTTATAGTGCAATATGGTAACGCCAACCTCAACGCAATAGGAAACACCAAATATGATCTTGTTATCATGGACGATTCGTCTATTGGCTCGAACAGTAGCCAAATAGAAGCTTTAAAACATAGTCCTGGTGGTGAAAAGCTAGTCATCGCCTACTTATGCCCAACCATGGCCTCAAACTATCGATACTATTGGCAGTCACACTGGACACCTGGTGCACCTGATTGGCTTGGACCGATATCAGCCTGGGCAGGAAGTTATTGGGTTAAGTACTGGGATAAGGAATGGCAGAACATTATGTTCGGATCACCGAATGCCTACCTAGATAGTCTCATGGAACAGGGATTCGATGGAGTATTTCTCGATGTTGTAGATGCATACTGGATGTGGCCGGCAAGGGCCACTGCTAAACAAGATATGGGAGACTTTATCGCCTCAATGACTGAATACGCCAGAAAAACCAATCCCAACTTTATTGTCCTTGCCAATGGTGGAGATGGATTATATGATCACCCAGGTTTCGTTGCCTCTGTAACCGGTGTCGTAAAAGAAAGTGTCTATTATGGCTACTCTGGTGATAACACACCTACACCGAGCTACGCTACAAGCTATGTAGAAGCCAATCTTGACCGTTTCATCGCGGCAGGGAATATGGTGTTTATCATCGACTTCACCCAGACTCAAATGCAAATCGACGATGTGTACCAACGAGCTCAAAGCAAAGGATATGTCGCATTGTGCACCGTCTCTAGCCTAGACAGGCTCACCATAAATCCCGGCCACGAGCCAGATTAGATTCATCTATGCAGTGAGGCAAATCCTTGGTGCAATACCAAGTCGCCAATAAAAAATTAAGCCGTTCGTGGTAGATATGTAGAACCACGAACGGCTTTTCCATAACATCGTCTTGATATAAACCGTAGTTTACTCCTCTATCTGATCAATCAATCATCTGACATTGCACAAGGTTTGAATCTTCTGTAATGTATGTCACATATAGCAGAAGACTTGGCTTACACTATCTTACACTCTCTTCCAGTCGCCTTGCTATTCGTGTAATCATAGGTTAGTATCTGTTATGCTGAGATTTTGATTCAACGTTTAAGAGTCACGTCTACACGCACACAATCTCTTGTTGAGTATGTGCATATAGACGTTTTCTTTTTACATTTCTCAAGTAGAAACATTCTAATAAGATTATATGTCTAGTATAGTTAAAGCCATCGTTATGCACATTCTTGCATAGATATGGCTTTCCCTCGACATTACTATTGGTGAACAACGTTAAATGTATCGTCTCCTTTTCACTAAACAAACGGATAGAGCTTTCCGTAGGATGCCAAGGAGCGTAGCGCATTTGGTCCGACATGCGCTTAATGAGCTCATTGAGGGATCATCCCCATCGTATGATATTGCCAAACTTGCAAAACACCAAGCCTATCGACTCCGTGTCGAAAACTGGCACGTGATTTATGAGTTGAGTGAACATCGATCAGCAGTCGTTGTCCTCACAATCAACCCGCGAGGAGGCTATACGGATGACCGTTCAAATCATTAAGAAAGACGGCAAACCGGAGTGGGCGATTATTCCCTATGAGGTGTATCAGCAACTCATAGAGGATATGGAAATGCTACAAGATATTCAGAAGTATGAGACCGCCAAGACGATCATCGAGAATGGCGAAGAGCTTGTACCAAGTGGCGTGACCTACGCCATCCTCGATGGAGACAATCCTATTAGAGTCTGGCGTGAATATCGATGTCTCACACAACAACAGCTCGCAGATATGGCCGGGATTAACAAAGCCTATCTATCACAGATTGAGACAGGCAAACGCACTGGCACCGCCAAAGTGCTAACCAATATAGCAAAGGCACTCGATCTCGCGCTGGATGATATAGTACCCAGATCATAGATAGTCTAGACCAATCTTAATTTTACCAGCAAAGACCATCGGGCAAACAAGACCAATGGAACCAGTCGAAAAACTGGTATGCAGAACGTAATAATTATCATAGCTTCAGTAGGCTCAGGACTAATTGTTCTGCTAGTCATTCTGAGACTGTTGTTCACAGCAGCGAGAATCAGACTGAGCCGTGTCGTTGATAAACATGTCACTGGTCAAGAAGTGCTGCTGCAAACACTTCGGGCAAACTCGTTTGGCCAAAGCTCTCGAGGTGCCAGACAAATACGTGGAAACGGAGCTTTGATCCTCACGGCGCAGGAACTCACCTTCATTATGTTCTTGCCCAGAAGAATAACTTCAATACCAGTCTGTAACATTGCATCTGTTACCAAAGCCAAAAGGCATTTGGGGAAGTCAACAATCCGTCCTCTCCTTCGCGTGGACTTCCAATCCTCTAATGGAGATGATTCCATAGCGTGGTCGGTGGATCATCTCGACGAATGGAGAAATGCAATAGAGACTGCTCGGTATCACATTCGTAGCCAGTGAATCCACCCAAATACAGCTAGTCATAGGAATCCACTAACTAGATGAATGTAACCAACTCCCTTCGCAGCGCATTCCCCTATATGTACTAGTGGCCAAGGAATACAGTTTTAAGGTATCCTCATAGATACCTCCAAAGGTGAAACGTTATGAATAGTAGTTACGGGGAATTGGCACAATTTCATCCTCTTATAGCCAAATGGTTCACCAATCGCATTGGATCTCCAACAGACATTCAGTTGCAGAGTTGGCCCATAATCGCAGCGCAGGAAAATGCGCTTATAATGGCACCTACCGGAAGTGGTAAAACCCTCACCGCCTTCCTATGGGCCATAGATCGCCTAATCACAGGCGCAACACCCACTGGACATACAAGCATACTATATGTATCCCCTTTGAAAGCCCTAAACAACGATATCCAAAGGAATCTCTTAGGGCCACTTGGTGAACTACGGCTAGTATTCAAGAACGCGGGTGAACCGTACCCCAACATCCGTGTTCAGACACGAAGCGGAGATACACCACAGTCGGATCGTCAACGCATGCAACGCCAACCACCAGAAATCCTCATCACAACCCCAGAGAGCTTGAACCTGCTCCTTAGTTCTCATGGTGGTAGATCTATGCTTACCAACATCTCCACCGTCATCCTCGATGAAATCCACTCAGTCGTGGGAACCAAAAGGGGCGTCCATCTGATAACAGCGGTAGAACGAATGGTTCTTCTTTCCGGAGAGTTTCAGCGCATCGCATTGTCCGCGACCATTCGGCCTCTTGATATCATAGCAGCCTTTGTCGGTGGATATCGTCCCGATGGAAATCACCGGAATCCCCACTATATATCTCGCCCAGTTTCAATCATCCAATCTAACAATGCAAAGCAATACGCTTTGATGGTGAAGTCACCCGAGGAATCCGAGAAGCTGGGATCACCAGACTCAATCTGGGAGCCATTAGTCAAAGAATTCAAGAAGACCATCGAGAACAACCATTCAACACTGCTATTCGTAAATAGTCGTAGGCTTTCGGAAAAGATTTCCCTCATGATCAACAATGAAGAAGCAAATTCAGTTGCCTATGCTCACCATGGATCGCTCTCTCGAGAGATACGCAGTGTAGTAGAAGCTAGACTCAAGTCAGGAGACCTCAAGGCGATTGTTGCTACTAATTCCCTTGAGCTGGGAATAGACATTGGAGCACTAGAAGAAGTAATACTAGTTCAATCACCTTCATCTGTATCTTCAGCCATACAACGCATAGGTCGTGCCGGTCATAACGTTGGAGAAGCTAGCCGAGGTACTCTATATCCAACTCACCCCATTGATCTTCTACAAGCCGCCGTGCTGGCATCGGCCATAACAGAACAAGACATCGAGGGCACTAAGCCTATTCAAGGTGCACTGGATGTGTTAGCCCAGGTCATAGTATCTATGGTGGGAGTCCAGACATGGGATATGGATGCACTGTATGCTCAACTGAAAACAAGCTACCCATATAAGGACCTGACTAGGCAGCAATTCGACCTAGTCCTACACATGCTTGAGGGGCGCTATTCCGATAGTAGAATACGTGAACTTAAACCGCGTATATCTGTTGATCATGTAGATAAGACAATAACTGCTAGAAAAGGTGCACTGCTTGCGTTGTATACGAGTGGTGGAATGATACCTGATAGAGGCTACTATCATTTGCGACTCCTGGAAACCAATACCATCATAGGTGATCTTGACGAGGAATTTGTCTGGGAGGCTTCAATAGGACAGACCTTCACACTAGGCACACAAAACTGGAAGATAGAGCGTATTACTCACAACGATGTCATAGTTACACCAGCTCCACCAAAGGCATTGGCAGCACCTTTCTGGCGCTCAGAAGAAAACGATAGAGACTTTCATTTCTCCCACCTTATAAGTGAATTCCTCGAAAACGCCGAGCATCATCTTGAAGATTCTGAGTTTCCATCGTCGCTTCACCTGCAATACCACATGGACTCCGCCGCAGCCGATCAGTTGATCTCTTTTCTCAAGAAACAGAAAGCTGCTTCCGGTTCTTCCTTACCACACCGACATCACATTTTGATCGAGTGCTGTAGCACCGGACCGGATATAGCACCAGGCAATCAGGTGATATTACACACTTTCTGGGGAGGACGTGTTAACCGACCATTCTCCATGGCCCTACATTCTGCCTGGCAGGAGCGCTTTGGACACAAAATCGAGGTCTTCCCTTCTGACGATTGCGTTGTTCTCTTATTGCCCCACTATATTAGTGGTGAGGAATTATTATCGCTAGTGACCAGTACAAATATCGAACGTCTTTTGAGGAAACGTTTAGAGAGCTCCGGATTCTTTGGTGCACGGTTCCGGGAGTGTGCCGGCCGTGCACTCTTGATTACTAGACACAATATGAACGAACGAATGCCTCTTTGGATGAACAGACTTCATTCACAAAAACTGATGGATTCTGTAATGCAATACGAGGATTTCCCCATCCTTCTGGAAACCTGGAGGGCTTGCCTTCAGGATGAGTTCGATCTCGACAATCTGAACCAGGTGCTAACAGAACTCGAAAACGGGATTATCTCATGGTCTATCACTCATACAAAAGCTCCCAGCCCTATGGCACAAAGTGTATCCTGGAACCAGATTGTTCAATATATGTACATGAATGACGAACCATCTTCAGACAAGATATCTCGACTTCATAAGGACCTGCTTCATGATGTGGTATTCAATCCAGGGCTCCGGCCAACAGTTCACCCCGAGGTTATTGGGAAATTCGAACGTAAGCGCCTACGATTATGCCCAGGATACTCGCCAGAGACTTCTCGTGACTTGCTCGACTGGGTAAGAGAGAGGTTATTGGTGCCACATTCAGAATGGCAAAACCTCCTTACGGTGATACAGAACGATCATAATGTAGACAAGACAACAATTATAGAGCCTATCAAGGATAAGTTAGTACAGATCATCCTCCCAGGAGCCAATGCACTACTAATCGCTGCAGTAGAGATCGTACCACACCTCATACGAGGTCTCCACTCCGAACCTGGCGATATCTCCATTCTTACACTATTAGATGGCCAACCAGTTCACGTTAAATGCTCTCCCAACTCCGAAGATAGAGAGGATGAGGAGATACTAACATGGATACTGGGAGAATGGCTACAGTTTTATGGTCCAAAGACCATAGAATTTATCACCGAAACGCTGGGGCTTCCAAGAGAAATAGTGCAAGGGGCTTTCGAGGATTTGATCGATTCTCAGAAACTAATAACAGGCCTACTTATAACTGACTGTCCGGATGAACAAATCTGCGATGGTGAGAACTTCGAAATCCTGCTAAGGATGTCCCGTGCTGGATCCATTCCTTCTTTTGAACCATTGAATATCAATGCACTACCTCTGTTCCTTGCCAGCATTCATGGTATTACACACACAGAGGCAGATATCGAAACGTTGTTTAAGCGAATTGAACAACTACTCTGCTACCCTGCAGCAGCAGAGATGTGGGAAGCAGAGATATTCCCAGCAAGACTTCATCACTACAACCAATCTTGGCTTGATACTCTGATGCAGGAAGGCGACCTGCGCTGGATTGGAAATGAGAATCGAAACATCTACTTCTGCTTCGAATCAGAGCTCGATTTGATTACAGCATCACCTGAAATGCCACTCCACACTGAGGATTCTCTACACTCAGATGATACTGCTAAGCTGTTTATAGATCCCAGAGGACGCTATGATTTCTCGACACTATTGCAATCATCCGGCTTCACTGCAGATGAGTTATCCGACCGTCTTTGGGAAGCAGTGTGGCAAGGAAGTATTACCAACGATACATTCTCAGCACTGCGTCGAGCGGTTGAAAATCAATTCAAAGTCCCCAAGATAGTACCAACAAAACAAAGAGGTAGAACCAAGGGTTATCGTTCGGGGGATCGAACCAGCTTCTCTAGGTGGAAAGGCTTATTACCATCTGCTGGTAATTGGTTTCTACTCAGCAAACCTGACCTTGAGGATGACCTCCTACAAACAGAGGAACTCAACAAGAACAGAGTACGATTGCTACTAGACCGATACGGGATCCTGTTCAGGGAATTGCTGGAGAAGGAATCCACAGCATTTCGTTGGTCAAGCATATTCCGGTCTTTACGATTGATGGAGCTTTCGGGAGAGGTCTTATCGGGTTACTTCTTCAAAGATATACAAGGTCCACAATTCATATCTCCACAAGCTTTTCACCAGCTGCGGCAGAGGCTACCCGACAATAGAATCTATTGGATCAACGCTGCAGATCCCATATCACTCTGCGGAGTAAAAATAGATGCACTGAAACGAACACTCCCGAAACGCGCATCAACCACACATCTAGTCTACGCCGGAACAGATATCGTCATGATGTCCAAAAGACAGGGCAAAGAATTGATATTCAACACGGCCCCCAACGACCACCGTCTGCAGCAATATCTCGGCCCTCTACAACACCTTCTGCACAGGAGCTTCCAACCTATACGTAGGATCACAATTGAAACCATCAACGGTGAGGAAGCTGCCTATAGCCCATATGTGGATGCACTAAGATCAAGCTTTGAGGTTATGTTCGACATCAAGAAGGTTGTGCTATATCGAAGGATTGGATAAGAGTCCGGGACCATACAAGTCCTGATAACCTCGGTTAGCTAAATGGATGCACATCAGTGTAGATATATTAGGAATGAGACTCTTGCTCCCAAGACAAATCATACTCAGAGGGACTTCCCTGTTGTCCTAGACTCGATTGTGGATTTTGAGCATCCCAGGTCCAACGGGCCGGATTACCAACAATATACTCCCTGATTGCGTATAACTCCTTTTCATCACAAACATTGTGTTTATGACAACTCCGCTGCCACACAGCAGATCCACGCCTTTTTTGTATTGTATTTATCCGCCTGGTCACAATGGATTTAAATTGACCAATAACCCTACCTATTGAATCATAGTCCACTTCATCCGACAATCCAAACTCATTATCAAGAGCAGATTGCGCCTCACCGCTACCATCTATATCAACAACCACAATCCCATGTAGATGATTGGGCATGACTACGAAGTCGTCAAGCTTCAGATTAGACCTGATATCCGCCATGCGCAACCATTCATCTCTTACAACTTTACCAAACTCATTCAACCGCATTTCTCCATCCACAACATCCCCAAAAAGGCTCCCACAATCCTTGGTGCAAATCGTAATAAAATACGTCCCTGTTAGAGTACCTTTACACTCCGAATTATCCCTCGAGGAACTGCGGAGTTTCCTTGGATTGAGCCTCATTCGTGAGTTATCCCCTCTACTAGGCCAGAATATTCACAACTGCCTCTTGTCATAGTCACCATGTTCATCACACAGGTCTAGATCCGATTTCAAATCAATGCCAAGAAGCAAAATCAAATGGGAGATTCCACTGTAAAATCCTATCCACGTTTGCGGAACACGCGATTACACAAAATGATCTGCAATAGTTAAAAGATGCTTTCATAGGAACAAATTCACCAATTGCGAACACAAGACCACATCCTACAACTACTTAACTCCTCGATCAAGTTTTTCTTCAATCTCACAAAGCCTTGTTTCACCACCATTTACTGTTATTTTCATATACCCGGCCCTCCACCCTTTAATTATAA
>JAXHVC010000016.1:0-5702 GCA_034189315.1 Chloroflexota bacterium
CTGTCGAGCTAGAGACAGCTCCCGGGGAATATTCGGCCAAGGCCGGGAAGGCCATCGTCTATGGAATCACCATACCCAAGAATGCGTCCAACGCTGAACTGGCAGCAGACTTCATAGAATTCATGCTGTCCGAAACAGGGCACAAGGTTCTGGAAGTAGACAATGGACAACCTGTTGTTGATCCTCCTGCCTGTGACAATCCAAACAATTTACCGGAGTCTCTGGCTTCTCTTGTCTAAGGGGGTATCGGAATACTTAACCAGGGTCATTAGCTACTGAATGAAAGAATAAAAGGGTGTCAGATTACTTGGGATGGCGCTGATTGGCTTCTATTCTTTAAAAACAATTGCCCTTGTACATAAGTTAGGATTTGATGGAATTCATGTTATCTGTCTATGCATAAGGCTATGAGTGTATAGTCAGCGTCAATTTAACTTCTCTTATTGAGATATCGCCTAGAGCACCTTTGGCCTTATGCATATGCCCTCATTCTGTTACAGTCACCGATGATCAAGGTGCGGACCATCTTACTGCTTCGATGGTCGCCGAGATCACATAGTCTTCTATACACTTTCCTGGTGCCCACTCCTTGATGAGCTCTCGGCTCTTTTCCTGAGGTGTAATACATATTCGCTGAAAACCGGCCTCTTTTAATATCTGCTCAAGTTCAGGTATCGTTATGGCTCCTGTGATGCAGCCACAGTAGAGTGAGGAATCATTCTTGTATTCAGGAGGTAATTGGGCTATGGCTACCACGTCCGAAATTGCCAACCGGCCACCAGGGCTTAATACCCTATAGGCTTCCTTGTAAACCTTTGATTTATCTATTGATAGGTTGATGACGCAGTTGGACAAGATCACGTCTACACTTGAATCTGCTACTGGGAGATACTCTATCTCCCCCAGTCGGAACTCTACATTCGTATACCCTCCCTTTTGGGCGTTTTCCCTCGCCTTACTCAGCATCTCGGATGTCATATCTATACCGATCACTTTACCAGTAGGGCCAACTTGGTCCGCAGCGAGGAAACAATCGAAACCCCCTCCACTACCAAGATCCAGTACGGTTTCGCCAGGCCTTAGCGCGGCGATTGCTTGGGGATTCCCACAGCCTAGTCCCATGTTCGAACCATCGGGAACTTTGGCCAGCTCCTGCTCCGAATAACCCATTCTAGAGGATAACTGGGTTGGACTTTGTCCGACTGTACTGCTCACTTGTTCTCCGCAGCAAGAAGAACTGTAGCAGCATCCGGGCTCATGGTTCTGAGCTATCTTGCCATAGCTATCTCTCACCATTCGACGGATTTCTTCCTTATCTTCATCCCTCATATATAACCTCCTCTATCTGTAAAGCTGGTCTTGGTATGTTATTGAATTATCGCATAGGCGCATTTACGCATATTAAAAGCAAAAAAGAAGACGATCACTTGAGACAACATTTTACGCCATCGGCACCGAGTCGTTTGGCAGTCTTCAACCGTTCCCTGTCCATAGCGGCAATATCATTATCTTTGATTCCCTGTTCAACTGCATTGATCAAGAGAGGCAAGAAACTGCCTAGCCGCTCCTTATCCATAGAGTAATGTGACCACAGCCCTTCCTTTCGCATTTTAAGGAATCCTGCATCATATAGAATGTTCAAATTTCGAGATGCCCTCGTCTGCGAAATGTCCAAGGCCTGCATGACTTCGCATACGCAACACTCACCCTCGATCAGTAAGTTGATCATTCTGAGTCGTGTCTCATCTGATAATGCTTTAAAGGCTTTTATCAAATCCCTCATATTCTAACCCTAGTTAATATGCGCTTATATGCATATAGTCTATCATGAACCCATGGATTGGTCAACGTCTCGAATTGTTTATAGAATAGATTTGTTGCAGGTGATATGCGGGACGTCGCAAGGCAAAGATGAGATAATATGCTTGGCTAACCGGATTCTCCTGTTAGAGACTGTGGCACATTGATAGAATACCAACTAGATATACCATGTCATTGTGAACCGAAGGTGAAGCAATCTTCTGGAAAAGAAGGGATGTTGATGTCCTCCTTACGGTACTGGAAGGACTCTTTCTAAGAAACTGAAGGTTACTACACCGTGTTACTTACGAGACTCGTGTTCGTGATGACATTGTGACACAGTCTCTTAGTGGGGGTTCTATTGCCGTAGTTACAGATAGCGCTTCGCTTTTGTGTGGATTTGGTGAAACGAAGAAGCTATCTAGGTGGGAGGTATGAAATGGATCCGATATCCGTAGATATTGTAGAGGGAACGTGGGAGATGGTGGCAACACTATCTGAGGAAAAGGTTCAGAAACTTGCCGTGGAAATGCGTGAAGAGCAACCAACTCTCATGATGTATCTATTAGCAGTAGACGATGATATCCTGAATCAGGAAGAGCGTGAAATGCTATTCTATATGGGTACATTGATATGGCTGATAATGTCCCAAGGGACACAGATATTGCCTACAATTACCGAAGAATCTCTTGATGCCGCAGAGGAAAAGAACATAGAAATGCTAGAGTGTCTGAAAGACAAGGATGAGGCTGAGTACATGGATGCACTCATGGGAATTGTAGAGAACTATGGTCAACCGGCGATACTCAGGTGTGTGGTTGAGTTATTGATGGATGATTCAGAGGAGGATGCAGTAATTCGGGATGAGAGTGTCGGGGCAATGTTCATTGACCTAAAGACAGTGATCGATTGCTTCGATGTCTAATGAGCAAACATTATAGGATTCTAATGTAATCGTCTACCTGCACAAAAAGACGGGAAGACCCTCGGAGTGGACATTCTTCGTTACGCCACTCCTCAGAATCTCAGATGGAGCGAGATATCAGGGTGTACAAACAGGAACTAATGAGAAAGAATAAAATGGGGTGATATTATCGTGATGGGGAAGAAACTCTTGATGAAATCCCTGGTCATCCTAGCATTGCCTATTATCTTCGTAGCACTGCTCGTCTCCGGTTGTGGCCTCAGCACTGCACTGGTTCCATTGTCCACGAACGTAAGCGAACTCTCATTAGTAGAGGTGTGGGACGAAGTCCTCGGGGTGACAGATATGCAGAACAGTAGTGCAAGGCTAGAACATCTTATTATACATACGGACCGGGATGGCATGATAGAGAACTTTTCCCTTAGTTTCTATGCGATGGATAGCTATGGACAGGCCAGACTATGTGTCGCAGAGAGACAATATAGAGGTGATCTTCGCTGCTCCACTACAAATATTGAAAGCCTTCCGCAAGGGATATTTACGCTTCAACCGCATCTCCTGTTTCAAGAACTGGATAATCTTGATCTAGTGGATTTGGAACCTGGTGATGGAGGCTTGCATATAAAGATTGATAGCCTTGCAGGTAGTGTTGGTTATGACGTTGATTATACAAACGTATTTGTCATTGAGAACGGCGAACTTAGGCCCATTCGGAATATTGTTTTCCGCAGTGCCGAACCGTGGACAGAGATATGGATCTCGCAGTCAAGCCTATCGCAGGAGGGAGATGAATCAGTTGTTGAGACTGCTCCAGGCCCCGTGCCACCTGAAGAGAGACAAAGCCAAATCTGGTTCTCTAGCTACGATATGCATAAGGCAGATGTCATCGAATACCTTTAACTAGCTATAAGGCAGAGACGATCATCCCCGACTTTTCCCCTAATCATCTCTCGAAGGAATACCACTCCCCTAAGACCTAATGTGGGCTCTCAGGACTATGTGAGTATTGCTGTTCGCAAGTATTATATCCCTCCACATCATCTAAAAACTCATTTCACTATGAACTTATTAGATGTTTATTGCGTATATTATTATGACATCTGATATAAGGAGGTATAGATATAATGTTTGAAAGACGGATAATGAAAACTAGCGGATTTAGGTGTGTAAAATGGCTATCGCTGGTGTTTGCTGTCTTATTAATGTCGACTTCTATTGCATATGCTATGCAGTCATGGACGTGGACAAGTCGTAGTTCTATCACGCTCGTAAGTTCAGGAGAGGTTGAGGGCATTGGGGTATATTGGGATGAAAGTTGTACCAATCCAGTAACGTATGTACAGTTCGGAAACGTTGAAATTGCTTCACCAGAAAACTATAAAGAAATAGCGCCAGTATACTTCTGCAATGAGGGAGACGTACCTATTGAGTACAATGATTGTCAATCTGCCTGGACCAGTGAACAACGCGGTGATGATGGTAAACCTTGGATAGTCATAAAACCTATTTTCAATGATCTAGATGTCGTAATTGAATGTGGAGAAGTAAAAGAGGGTGCATTTGTTGCTACAGTTTCCGAGGAGGCTGATCTTGGTGTTTATGACTTCGTACTAGAGATAGTAGGAATAACGCTTGCCTAACTATACCCCAATCAATATTAGATACATAGTGCTAGAGCAGACAATCTTAACGGGTGTGCCATAGCGTGAAACCTATATTTGGTATTTCCATAATATGCTAGAATAACTATACATAAAAACTTGGAGGAATATGGTGTGTGAGTAGGGGAGGCTTTAGCCTCCCCAGAGAATTAAAACAAATACGGTACTACCCTATTTGGTTGTTCAAGGTCTAGTTTTTGTCTCGGATTCCCATATTATGGTTCTTGGTTTGCTGCCTGCCATAAATACACAAATATTAGAACCAAGTGCACCCGAGCCCCATTGCATAGAACTCTAGCTTGGATGGTAGGGATAAGCTAGAAACAAGGAGAAGGAGTCCCCCATGATAAGAATCCTGCTTTTCTGTCTTGTAGTGATAACAGCATTGTTTGTGCTGACCTACTTCCAGGTTCATCTAGAGGATATAGACACAACCTTACCATTCTTCTTCTCCCTATGGATCATATCACTCACGGTGGCACACTTGGGATTGGCCTACTACACTTGGGTGCATGCACGTAGGTGCTCCAATCGATTCATGGGGATCCCTCCGTGGGTGTGGGGTACAGTGGTATTATCAATGGGAGTCTTTGGGGGTTGCTAGCTATTGGTTTACCGATTGTTCTAAGACGATGGCCAAGGAGACCTTAGAGCAACCATCGGACGGTTAGTACTAGATGTTCTATCTCTTTCAAGTGTTCGCTCAACTAATCAAGATTCCTGTTTATCTTTATGGCAGGTAGATTGTATTACAATGTTATCATGAGAAGTTATTCTCATATCGAAAGAATTATGTGGCACTATCCTAAGTTCTTCACTCTCTTCAGAATCGGACAAGAAATATAGTAGGTGAAATATCACTCTAATCCTTGTATTTATAGACTTCGATTGCTAGATGGGGACATAGCCATGCACAGGCTCCACAAGCGGTGCATTCCTCTGCCTTGGTGACTGCCGGCACTGGTAGTCCAAGAGATGAGAGTTGATCTGTCATCTCAATGCATCCCTTGGGACAGAACATCTGGCAATATCCGCATCCTCTACAATGAACTTCACTGATTTCGATCTCACCTTTGGCCATTGTTCCCCTTTTACGGAAGTTCCAGTTGTATCCTATTACCCATTCCCAAGTGGTGATGATGGTAGTAGCCTTCCTACTCAGAATGATGCTTAGATAATACGGTTAAAAACAGCTGGTGTATCGGTCAACAAATATTGAACACCTGATAAGCACTAATTACACAGGAACGGGGACAAGGCTTGCCTGTTCCTGTCTAACCTGAGTGGGCGTTTTATGTCCATGGCGTCCAATAAGC
>JAXHVC010000160.1:0-8658 GCA_034189315.1 Chloroflexota bacterium
GCTTATTGGACGCCATGGACATAAAACGCCCACTCAGGTTAGACAGGAACAGGCAAGCCTTGTCCCCGTTCCTGTGTAATTAGTGCTTATCAGGTGTTCAATATTTGTTGACCGATACAGTAACCAGCAATAATCCAATACCTTGTTGGTTATCAATCTTCTCTTGCAGCTACCAACACAAGTAGCGATGGAAGGACGAATAGGGCTGCTACGAAAGCCATCAGGATCATGAGCGCTGTTAGTATTCCAAAGGAAGCAAACATCGGCATAGGGGCAAATCCCATTACCAAGAATCCCAACATAGTTGATGTGGCTGCTCCCAGTAGGGCATATCCAGATTTCGAGGCCGCTTGTTCCACAGCTTCCCTCTTATCCGACATTATCCGCAACTCCTGGCGGAATCTAGCCGCGATATGCACCGAATAGTCTATCCCCACGCCAATAGATATTGCCGCTATGGTTGCGGTCACTGCATTTAGATGAAATCCAGCCAAATACATGATGCCATGAAGCCAAATAGCAACCAGTATTACAGGTATGATGGTAGCAATGGCATATTTGAATGATCGAAAGGCCACAAGGAGAACAAGGAGACACAAGACAATAGCAACAATGATAGAGTACATTAGAGAAGTTGTAATTGCATCAAGTGCGGCATCACGCTCGTAAGGTGCACCGGTTAAACCATACGTTGATATGCTACTCACTTCCAGAGGATTCATGTCTTCAGTGAGCTCTACCATCGAATCTTTAAGTACCGCCTGCTCCCGCGTACCCGGGAGAAACACCAATAGTTGAGTTGCATCTTCTTGCTCACCTAGAGGATCATGGAATAAACCCTCCTTGACTTGATTCACATCATAGGCCACTACTTCTTCATCCAAGGGTATTCCGTATTGGACAATGTAATCATAGACTGCTACTAATTGCTCACTAGTATCCGGTATGCCATTACTATCATCATCGGTAATAGAGATACCTGGATTAAATGCCTCGATCCTAGCTATAGCCACATCGCTGGAGAGCACCGTATCTAGGAAATCGAAAAGGTCATTGTACACATAAGGATTGCCATCACTGGGATTTCTAGCGATAGATTGATCGTCATTCAGATTATCTACCACGCTCTGAATTGCATCTAAGGATTCTGGAGCAGTGAGATCCCCCTCAATGTAGATAGTGGCTATCTCTCCACCCTTATCTCCAATGTGCTCATCCAGTTTATCCAGGCTCACCACAAAGTCAGAACTACCCGAGAGGTAGTCCTTAGCATCCATACTCGACTCCAGTCTGCCAGCATAATAGAAAGCCACGATTGAGAGTACTATTATCAGAGGTAACACCACCGCCTTCCGATCAACCACCGAGCAAACTATTCTTCCCAGACGTTCACCACGATACGATCGTTCCCGTATAGGTGGTAATGCCATCGATGAAGTTGGTGCAATATGCCACCCATCACTCTTATGCCTAACCTCCCTGGTCCCACCCAACGATGAACTAGCGCTTGGTTTCCCAGGGAAACGAATATCCCTTCTCATCTTGAGCAAGGGTATCAGCACCCCCATGATGATCAGAGATATCAATATCGCCAATGTTCCAGCCACCCCAAATTCTCGAATTTCCTCCGTACCAGCGCTGATATTGGAGCCAAAAGCAACCATGGTAGTCGAAGCAGCTAGAATTAATGCCCCCCCCACACCTGAGATGCTACGAGTAATGGTGACTTTGGGATCATACCCTTTGTCCCGTTCCTCTATATAGCGATGGATGGAGTGAATTGCGTAATCAATCCCAAGAACCAGGATTGCTATAGGAACAATTATGTCCAACGTGAGCGACGACTTGAGTCCTATCAAGTTAGAGAGTCCCTTGAGCCATACTATTAACATGATCAGCCCAATAACTGTCAGGAAAGTGATATGCACCGACCTGAAATGTATGGACATTATGATGAGAATTATCACCATTGCCGTTATGATCAACGGAATACTCAGCATACCCTCTTCATCAGCTTCTAGTGTTAGATCAATAGCCACCCCCCAGAGTTCATAGCTTTGTTGGTCTCCGCGTAGTAGTGACTGGACATCACGATTAAACCTCTGATGTTCAGGTCCACCAGCAGTCCCAGCCGAAACACCAGGCGTTATCTCTTCTGGCAGCTTGGAGTTATCCGCATCAACTTCGATAAGCATGGCAGAACACTGCCAGTATTCTATGGGCTGGCCAAGGATATCCCTCGACTCATGACTAGCATCCACCGAAAGATACTCAAGCCAATACGATGCATTGGGATCCCCCATGACATGGTCAATAGCAATCTTGACCTGATCATCGGTAGCATCTGACAGGGTTACACCATACTCAGGATGCTCCTCAAAGTATTCATACACAGCATCCGCGATGGTATATATCCCCAAGGCAACCGTATCACTCTCAATATGATAGTAGGAATAGAGGAGCTCGCTAACCGCATCTGATTCCCTTAACGTCTCCTCATTCTGATAGAGCTCCCACAATTCCTCCTGTGTTAGAATGTCTCCATCCTTTGATTCCACTACAAAGACTATGTAATGAACCGCTGGTGGAAGTATTTCCTCCTTCATCGCTCGAATATCGAATACCTCACCCCCAGGATGATCTGAAGCAGTTTCCGTAGGCGACATGAACACGATGGGAAGAACTAGGAGCACAGTGAGCACTAATAGAGTGATAATGACAAGGCTCGATCTATTCTGGACAAAGGAAGCCACCTTGTCTAAGAAGCCCAATTCTGGTGATCCACCTGATGATCGTTGTATCCTCACTGCCGATCACCCATTGTCACAAGATCCCGTGCCTTCTTATCGTATTAGCTATTATCTGTAATAGAGTACTCATATACGATAACTATAAGAATATAGAGTTGACCATGATCGCAGTTATGGATTCGAAGCGTTGAATGTTTCGTAGTGCATTATTAGCTTCATCCACGGCCATTTTATACCATATAACTGTTTTTTATACCAGTTTCCTCTCTTTTGTTACGTTCATACACATATCTTAGGTATGTAGTGTAGTCTTGGGAGTGATTCTTGGGAATCCATGAAATGATGCTAGTCTTGGTAGGTAACCTCATGATGTCATCTGATTACAAGTTCCTTTAACTGAGTTTCCCTAAATATGATTACGAAGATCGGTGTGTGTTGTGGTTGAATACAGATCAAGAACATTCAAAACAATTCTCAACAAGTACAAACTCATAGACAGTTGGTTCTGGTGTCGCTACAGCATTAATCCATATAATGGGTGTGAATTCGCCTGCGTATATTGCGATTCCCGCAGCTATAAGTACCACCTTCAGTCTGATTTTGACCAAGTCATATATGTCAAGCATAACGCAAGAGATCTGTTGGATAACAGGATTACACGCGCTAGAACAGATAAAGAATTCATACCCATCTATATAGACAGTGGTGAATCTTATACCCATAGTTCCAATACTATGTGACTACGAATACGATTTAGACAAAGTGGTTTCTGCTGCGAAGGACGCCGGATCAGACTATATTCTATTTGGTGGAGGAATGACTATGAGCGATTAACATGCGGGGAGAGCTTAGGAACATCCGTAGCATGGATGCGTCGATCGAGAATAGGGTGAATACTCTGCTTACATCCTATAGGTAAACCAGAACGAGATCGTAAGATTCAAGGCAAACCTATGTGATAATTCTGTTGTATTTAGGACTAATTGAATCATGCAAACGTAGTAAATATATCAGACTTCTATACAACATCTAACCATCGTTTTCCACATGAGAAACAAAACATCAGCTTTTCAGGACATGAAGCTTTCCATCGCTTGATCCAATGTATAGGACTCCATCCCCTATGGTCGGTGAAGACAGGATCCAATCAGCGGCTGTGTAAGTCCATTTGATTGTTCGGTCGGGATAAATTGCATAGAGCCTACTATTTCCACAGCCAAAGTAGATAACACCATCGGGATCTATAGCCGGCGAGGAAAGAATCCAACCACTCGTGGAATAGCTCCATTTGAGGCTTCCATCGGGATGAATGGCCCAAAGGTTTCCATCTTGCCGATTAGGATCAGGATCCTCACGCCACCCCGGAGGTTCCTGAGAACCAAAGTATACGGTGCCATCAAGGCCAATTGCAGGTGAGGAGACGATGCGCTCTGATGTATTATAGGGAGTATTCCACTTTGGTGTACCGCTCGAATTGAGGGCATAGAATTTGCCATCGCTGGTTCCAAAGTATATGGTACCATCATCACCTACAGCTGGAGAGGAGAGGACACCACCCACTGTGGAATAGTCCCATATTTTACTACCATTATCAGGATCGATTGCCCACAGGTGACCACTCGCCGGATCATAGATGTCTGCACTCTCTCCCTGAGATCCAATGTATATGGTTCCATCCATACCAATGGCGGGGGAGGATAGAATCCAGTCTTGGGTATTAAACGTCCACTTACCCCTCTCTCCTTGACTTAAATCAACATCTGGCCTTAGTGCATAGATGTATCCATCGCCTGAACCAAAGTAGATAATCCCATCATCGTCTATAGCTGGAGAGGAAAGAATCCAACCCTGTGTATCATACTTCCACTTGAGGTTACCATTTGAATCAAGGGCCCAAAGTGTGCCATCTTGCTGATCTGGGACCAGGTCCTCGCCATTACCTTGAGGCTCCTGAGAGCCAAAATAGATAGTACCATCTTGTCCAATAGCAGGCGAGGACAGGATCCACTCTGCCGTACTCACGTAGTCACCAGTGTCGAAAGCCCACTTCTGAGTACCATTAGGATTCAGAGCCAAGATACTACCATCCGCAGTACCCACATATATTGTGTCATCTGCTGATATTGCAGGAGATGAAGCTATACCAGGAAGATCACTGGCACCTCCTATATCATAGCTCCAATACAGACTATGATTTTGAGGTCCAGAGTAGTAACTCCTCCCTGTACGCTGGGCATTATGGCCAAACATCAACCATGGATCATCAACCTCAATATAGCTGGTCTTCTCCTCCATACCGGTGCCACCTGGACCGCTAACAGTCAGGGAAACGGTATAAGTACCAGGTAGGGTATAGACATATGATGGACTGTTTTCAGTACTATCTATCTGACCGTCATTGTCAAAGTCCCAGAACCAATAATCGACATTGCCTTGGCATTGATCGACAAAATCAACCCGAAGGGGTACATTACCTGATATGGGTACAGCCACAAAGTCTACCACCGGGGGAGGATTGGTTACTTGCATATAATCAGTCTTTGTCTGAGTATCCACCCCTCCAGCTCCACCAACTGTCAATGAAACAGTATAGGTCCCCGGAGTGTCATAGACATGAACCGGATTCTGATCAGTGCTATCTACCGTACCATTGTTATCAAAATCCCAGAGCCAGTATAGTATCTGTCCGGTCGACTGATCACTATATTGAATCTGAAGAGGCAAGGCGCCTGAGGTTATATCCGCATAGAAGTCCGCTACAGATGGTATGCTCACTTGAATATAGTCATACTTGATCTCAGGTGGTTCAGCAATACCCAGTATTCTCAGGGAAACAGAGTAAGTACCTGGACTATCATAAGTATAAATAGGATTCTGCTGGGTGCTATCTACAACGCCATCGTTATCAAAATCCCACTCCCAACCATTTCCGCTGCTTGTGGACCTATCGGTGAATTGAACCTCAAGTGGAGTGATTCCAAGGTGGGGTGCCACAACAAAATCCACAGTTTTCGGTACTACTTCTATGTAATCAACCTTTGTGGCAGTCACTGAATCGTATTGGCTACTTACTGTCAGGGAAACCGAGTAACCCCCAGGCGCTTTGTATACATGTACCGGATTCTGTGTGGTGCTATCGATAATGCCATCACTATCAAAATCCCATTGCCAACAGTTAATATCTCCAGAAGATTGGTCGGTAAACTGCACCTCAATAGGCGATGATCCTGACTTCAAGTCTGCGTTGAAATCAGCTTCAAGTGGCACACTGGTTACCTGTATATATTCAGATTCTGTCCTTACATCAGTACCTGCAATTCCACTGACTTCTAAAGAAACTGTGTGGGCTCCTGGTGATTCATAAGTATGAACAGGATTCTGCTCAATGCTGTCTATGGTGCCATTTCCATCGAAGTCCCAGAACCAATTACTTGGATCACCAGTAGATTGATCGGTGAATTGAACCCTGAGAGGTGCAGTGCCAACAGTTGGCTCAGCAGTAAATGCCGCATTCATCGATGTATAGACGGTAACATCACTGCTCATAGTATCAGAGCCATAATCGCCTTTGGCAGTCAGGGTTATGGTATAAACACCAGGATTTTCATAGATATAAGATGGATTCTGATTGGTACTATCCGCTTCTCCATTACCATCAAAATCCCACGACCATTCGGTGAATTCATTACTGGAGTAATTGACAAATTGTACCTCCAGCGGTGCAGCTCCAGAGGTTGGTAGAGATTCGAAATCGGCCTGCAAAGACATCCCTGTAACAGTAATGTAACCAGTCTTGGTTTTAACGTCTGTACCACCAGGTCCACCAACAGCTAACGAGACACTATAGGTACCCGGTTTATCATATATGTAGATGGGACTACTTTCAGTGCTATCCACCAATGCATCACCATTAAAATCCCATACCCAATCGGTGACAGTTCCTATTGAGTGGTCATGGAATTGAACTTCAAAAGGTACTATGCCGAGTAGGCTATCAGCCATGAAAGCAGCCTCGGGTGGAACACTTTTCCCACAACAACCTGGGAGTATCAACATTACCATCAAGTTGAGTAATAAGATACCCGTGATCAATACTTTGAACATTGCCTTCTTATGCCACTTCACTGTACACATCCTGATCGACAGGCTGCTCGATGAAGCATCCGAAAGTCCTCAGTCTATTGTCGTCCATGATTCCATTTACTAGATATACAATCCTATTTGCCGACTTTGCCACTAGTTGGTCATGAGTCACCACTATGAAAGTCATCTTGTAGCTACGGTTCAATGTATGCATCATCTCGATTATCTTCTCGCCGGTATCAGGATCAAGTGTACCTGTTGGTTCATCGGCCAGTACCAAGCATGGATCGTTGGCCAGGGCTCGAGCCAACGCCACTCTTTGACGTTCCCCACCCGAAAGCATAGAAGCTGTATGATTGATTCTGTCTCCCAAACGCACGAGGTCTAGCAGTTCTATTGCCTTTTGCTTACGCTGTCTCGCATTCATTTTGAGAGCATACATGGGAAGCTGGACATTCTCCCAAGCGCTAAGTGTAGGAACAAGATTGTGTAGCTGGAACACAAAGCCAACCTTTTTCGATCTGAAGCAATCCAGGTTCTTCACTTCTATCAAATCAACACCGCCGACGACTATCTTGCCTCTTGTCGGCTTATCCAGTGCTCCAATCATATTAAGCAACGTAGTCTTGCCACTCCCCGAAGGCCCTAGAATGGATAGGAACTCCCCCTCTTCGACGACTAGGTTGACGTATTTTAAAGCTTCGACGTCACCCTTCGGATATGTCTTACCTAATGCTCCGATTTCCACTATAGCTTTATTCATAGTTCAACGCCTCTATGGGAGATAATCGAGATGCTTTGTATGCAGGATACGCACCACCTATAATGCCTAATAGTAGGCTCATTACCAATGCAACAAGGAAGGGATCAACTGTTAGGGAGGGTATGATGTAACCCCTCACGTTAGGTGGAAGAAAGGTTACTCCATATATAGTAAAGATTCCCAATAGGCCACCAATAACAAAGCCTCCTAGACTCAATACAAGCGCCTCCCCTAGAATCATCCGCAAGATCTTGCCTCGCCCCCAACCTATCGTTCTCAAAACGCCGATCTCTCTAGTCCGTTCTGAGACAGAGATCGACATGATGTTCACGACAGCAATGCCACCCATAATTAAGGCAATCAGTGAAAAAACCATAGCGAATACATCCACAGTTTTAACAGTGGATGTAGCTTCTACAAAACGCTCCGGAGTCCTTACATTAAGGTCTGGCATATCTGCCTCTAAACTTTGGGCAACTTCATCCACACTCGCGCCAGGTGGTACGTCAAGGGCAATCATGGTAACCTTGCCCTCTCGATTGGTCATAGTTTGTGCCTGACTAAGCGACACTATTCCACCGCTATCAAGATAGGAATTGCCAGTTTCATATATACCAACAACCTCGAACTCCTCCCCGGAAGGAAAAATCACCGTATCACCTACATCTATGTCGAGTAGCATGCTGGCAAGTTTGCCTAATCCCATCTCACCGTAACCTCGAACGTATACCCCAGAGATTATCTGCTCATCTCCCAAGTACATATCCTTGTCCTCAAGCCGAATGCCGAAGAGATTGAGAATCGATGTTTCCGAGAAGGAGAGACTTTCCATCAGAAAACCTGCACTTCTTTCCACCGCATCGTATTGTTGCTCGATTCGATCTATATAAGATTCATCGATCAAGCTCCCAGTCGGGCCAGTAAGACCATCTTGCACTATTAGCAGGTCACCTCCAGTTATTGTGGCTGCAGCGCGAAGCTCTTGCTTAAGGTTGCCTGATATCGTCATAAGGGCAATGATGGCTGCAATGCCAACCCCAACACCAAGAGCCGTAAGGGCAC
>JAXHVC010000161.1:0-8402 GCA_034189315.1 Chloroflexota bacterium
TATCGAGTCTGAGTTATTCGGATGTCATTCATGAGAATGATATGGCCACTTGCTTTGACACCTTATCGCAGGTTGCGTCTGGCAAGGATATCGAACCTCTTGAAGTCTGCATCTTATCGAAATCGGGAGAACATATTTGGATAGAGTTGATGTTGTTCCCTCTACATTCTGAAGACAAGGTGCGTACGGTGATGGCGGTAGCTCAAGATATTACCGAGCGCAAACGAGCAGAGGATGCATTCAGGGGATTAGAGAAGAGTTACCAGGCGATTTTTGGCAATCCCCTACAGATGGTGTTTATAAACGATACAAAAGGCAACATCATCGATGTGAATGACTGTGTTGTCGATAGTACTGGCTACTCCAGAGAGGACCTGAGGGAATTAGGATATGCAGGGATTATTCATAAAGAGGACCTGTCAAGGGTCATAGACCATGTGTCTTCTGCTGTGTCCGGTGGAAGCAACCCGAATATAGAAGTTCGAGTACTTACGAAATCTGGCGAGCTCATCTGGATAGAGTCTACTCTAATACCGTTAGAGCAAGACGAAGGTGATTATGTGATAATTAGTTTTGCTCAGGATGTTACCGAACGTAAGGGTGCAGAAGAAGCGCTTAGAGAAAGCCAGAAACGCTACCAATCTATCTTCAATAATCCTCTCCAAATGGTTTTCGTGACAGATGTAACTGGCAAGATCTCTGAGGCCAATGATTATATGGTCGAGAGAGTGGGGTACAATCGCAGTGAATTAGAACGCTTGGGATATGAAGGCATAATTGATAAAGAAGATTCCTCAACCTGCCTTTCATACTTAACACGCACTGCTTCCGGGCAGCGTACTTCAGGTATCGAAGCCCGAATGATTTCTAAGTCCGGCGAAGTGGTTTGGATAGAGTCAACACTAATACCGATAGAGACTGGGGATGATGTGGGTGGCGTATTGGGTTTTGCTCAGGATATCACAGAACGCAAGCGTGCAGAAAATCGGCTGGTGGAATCTGAGGATGGTCTTAGAGCTATTCTCGAAAATATGAAGGATGCATATTTCAGGGCGGACATGTCTGGAAATATAGTAATGGGTAATCCTCGGGCTGCTGATCTCGGGGGGGTGGCTTCCGTAGAAGACCTTGTGGGTATGAGTATGACCAAGTTTATGGGATCCGAGAAGCTTGCAGAACTTCTGGAGCTCCTGGTGAATGATGGCAATATAGATGGATTCGAATTCACTGTTCAGAAGGATCGCCTAACAGAAGTCCCTCTGGATTTTAATGCTCGTGTTGTGTTTGATCATACAGGAGAGTACCTGGGATTTGAAGGAACTGCTAGAGAAATCTCTGAGCATAATCATTTAGACGAACCCTCGGCTGAGATTGGTCAGAGGTACCAGGCTATATTTAGCAGTCCGCTCCAAATGATGATAATTACAGACCTAGATGGCTATATCTCCGAGATTAATGATAGTGGCATTGAACTAACTGGGTATACCGTGGATGAGATCAAGACTATGAAGGTGAGGGATATAACTTATCCTGATGATGCTAAAAAAGCCACCGAAGAGTTTAGGAAGGCCCTACGAGGAAGGAGTAGCAGTCCAGTTGAACTTCGCATCACTTCAAAATCGGGAGGGATCCACTGGATACGAAGCACGTTCATACCTCTATGTGAAGATGATGAAGTATATGCTGTTATAGGATTTGCTCAGGATATAACTCAACACAAGAATGACCAACAAGAAATGATTATCTCGGAGCGCAGATTCCGATCCTTGTTCGAGGCGATACAGGATATCTATTTCCGGCTTGATCCAAAGACATTTACTGTACTGCAGGTCAATCCTGCTGGAGTTAGGGGATTGGGATTTGAATCTGAGGACGAGGTGATTGGCAAATCCTTGCTAGATTTATTCCAGAATCCTCAAGACTTGAAGGTTCTTATAGATGGTGTGTCGAAATCAGTTGAGGCTGGCAAGAGCATGTCGACGATTGAAGCTGTGTGTAAACTACATGATGGTAGGGAGCTTATGGTGGAGGTGACTCCTCGCTTTACGTTCGACGAAGCAGGTGAAGTCGTAGAGGTTGACGGAATAATACGGGATGTAACTGAACATAGAAAAGCTGAGATGCACTTGAGGGCTTCGGAGGAAAGACTAAAGGATTTGGTAGGCCAGCTCAAAGTGTCTGAGGCGGATATGTCTGTCCCTGTTGTCCAAGCGTGGGATCATATATTAGCATTGCCTCTGATTGGACTGATAGACAATGTTCGAGCACAGCGAATTATGGAAGTGACACTTCACAAAATCGTAGATACCCAGTCACAAATCCTCATTCTGGATGTAACTGGAGTTGGTTCGTTGGATACCAATGTGACAGATCATTTGCTTAAGATGATTCGGGCGGTGAGGTTCTTGGGTGCCAAGTGTGCAATAACTGGTGTCAGCCCCGAAGTGGCGCAGACGATGCTTGGTCTTGGTATTGATACTAAAGGGCTTGTGATTAAGAGGGATATGCAGGATGGACTTAGGTGGGGATTCAACCGAATATCTCACTGGACCAGGTAGCATCTTTCTCTAGCATAGCCATTTAACATTTAGATGTCTGTGATTCAAACCACTATCATTGAGTTGATATAGGCGTCGAGTTCGGTGTGTGTTCTATGGTTTTGATGAGTTGAGTTAGGGTGAGATTAACGGGGGTGTGGACTCCTAGTTGCTCACCCATTCTACATACAGCCCCATTCATTGCATCGATTTCAGACCTCTTTCCTTTGATGATATCTTGAAGCATTGATGGCTGGTGTTCGTAGGTTGCCGGCAGTAGCTTTTCGAATAGCATGTGGATATAATCTTCGGCTTTATCCCAGAACAGAGACATTCCGTTTGACTGTGCCACATTGAATATCTCTGAAACGACTGCACCTATAATGGATTTGGTATGGTCACTCTCTCCAAGCAATCCATAGTGACAATGAAGGATTGTAGCTAGTGGGTTTAGCGCGCAATTGTAAAGTAGTTTGCTCCAGAGAAATTGGTCTATTTGGTGCGTATGAAGTGTGGGAATCCCGGAATCGGAAAGAACCTGTGCCAGGTGAATAATCCTCTTATCTTCAATGGCACTATATCGAGTGCCAATCATAACTTCCTCGGCATACACTGTTACTCTTATCTCACCTGGTGCTAGATGGGTACTACCAAAGATAACACGTGCCCCTGCGGTTCTTTCCCATCCTATTTGTTGGGCAATAGTCTCTATGTTGCCAATCCCGTTTTGAAGTGAAACAACGATTGTGTTAGGTCTGATGATAGGCAGTATGTCCCGGACGGCTGCTGGTGTATCGTAGGACTTGACGCTGATGAAGATAATATCGAATTCTAACTCTGATAGATTATGTAGGTCTTCAACAGCATTTGGAATCTGTATCTGATGGTCTCCCCAGATACCGGATATATGCAGTCCCTCTCCACGAATAACATCGATGTGAGGCTTGCGTCCGACGATGGTGACTTGATGCCCATTGAGTGCCAGAAAACCACCGAAGACACTACCAATAGCCCCTGCTCCCAGTACTAAGAACCTCATACTAATTTACACCTGTTCAGAATGATCTCACTTATTGATACGCTCGCTTACCAGTTGTTTGAACGATGCAACAAGCGCATCCAGATCGTAGAACAGCGTTTTACCTTCTTCACAAACTCCCCATACCATGAGGTTGGGACGCTCCGGTCCTATATCGGCGTGATAGAGTGCTCTAAAATCAGTAATGATCCCAAGGATTTTCTTTCCCTTGGCATAGGCGTACCCAAGCTCTATACAGGTTCCGCTATCAACGTCTTGGCCATCTAGGAAGGCGACTACTACTTGTGCAGATTCAAGGTTCCTCATGTCTAAGTCGAAAATGGTCTTTCTTGTTGTGGTTTGTCCCAGTTCTGAGCTGTCCCTATGTGGTAGAAAGAAATCATCAACCGGGTTTAGGCCAGAGGCACTAGAGAGAGAGTCCACTATGTGTTCTAGGAAAGCCCTTTCGGCCACTGAGAACAATGGCCCTGCCATGTATATGGCTTTGGTCATTCGATTGCCTCCAGGTTTGATTGAGAGCTTGTAGTTTAGTTCCTTTGTGCAAGGACTATGCTCATTCATAATAGGTCATCATGGTTTAGGAAGCAATGCACCATTTCTTCCATCCCATCGTTTTCAACGAGTAATCTTGTGTCTACTAGCCGATTACGGAGATGCTTTGCGACATATGCTAAAGTATTTGTCAATGAAGATCGTGGGAAGTACAATTTGCCTAGATAGCGGTTATTTTAAATACTATTGTTTAATACAGAAGTAATTGAGAGGATTAGGTGATGGGAAAAAGTGAAGAAGATGTAAAAGTACTAAGGTGGAGGGAAAAGCCCGCAAGGTTTGAGACTTTTTCCGATATCCCAGTGAAAGATAATTATGGCCCAGATGACCTAAAGGGCATTGACTACCAGAAAGATATAGGTAATCCAGGGGAATTCCCTTTCACTCGCGGAATACATGCAAACATGTATCGAGGCAAGATATGGACCAGACGTTTGTTTTGTGGTGTGGGCTCGCCCAGCTTCACAAACGCTAGGCTGAAATACCAGATTGATCATGGGGCTTCTGGGATAATCATTCCACCAGATATGGCGTGTAATGTTGATATTGAGCCAGATCATCCCCTAGCTGAAGGTTTTGTAGCACTTCAGGGGGCACCTATATATTGTAGCCGAGATACTGATGAAGTATTTGAGGGAATCGATCTTTGTTCAACGAGCATAGCTTTCCAATGGTGTGATAGTAGTGCACTGTTCACACTGGCTTGCTTTGTGGCCACTGCCCAGAAGAGGGGATATGATATCTCTCAGCTAAGAGGTTCGATTATTAATGATCCATTGCACCAGCATTTTGGTTGGTGTACGGGTGGACAGCCCTATTCTTCACCGCATTTAAAACTCAAGCTCAACACTGATATTATTGAATACTGCGCCGAGAATATGCCCTATTGGCATCCTGTAGTACTCAACTCATACGACGTTAGTCAATCTGGTATAAATGTGTTTCAAGAGGTTGGTTTTGCATTTGCATTGGCCAAGGAGTATTTTAGGTCTGCAGTAAAGCGAGGAGTAGACATAAATAAGATCGGAAGCCGGGTGATGCATGTCTACACCTCGAATATGGATTTCTTTGAGACAATCGCCAAATTCCGTGCAGTTAGAGGAATGTGGGCGAAGATGATGAAAGAAGAGTTTGGGGCTACCGATCCGAAGGCGTGTCGAGCCTTTCTCACAACACATACGGATGGTTATTCACTAACCTATCAACAACCGGCAAATAACATAGTTCGCATTAGTATAGAGACCCTGGCTGCTGCTTTGGGTGGTGTTCAATCTACGGACCCATGTGGTTATGACGAACCATATTGTATTCCCTCGCATAAAGCGGCGTTGATGAGCCTCAACATTCAAAATCTCATTGCCTATGAAACAGGTGTGACGAATACAGCCGATCCTTTAGGAGGCTCCTACTATGTTGAATGGCTGACGCATAAGATAGAGGAGGGGGCCAATGAATACCTTAAGAAGATCGAGGATATGGGAGGAATAATAGCAGCCATTGAGAATGGTTGGGCAGTGGAAGAAGTGAATAAGGCAAAGATAGCACGTGATATGGAGGTCGAGGAACGAAGGCGACTAGTGGTAGGCGTGAATGAATTAACGTTGCCTGAAGACGAATGGGTTCCGGTCGATATTGATAGGGATTCTTGGCTTGATGATATCTCGGGAGAGCAATATATTGAATCGCTGCAAGCATTCAAGCAAAGTCGAGACCTTTCCCAAGTAAAGAAATCACTGGATGATTTATATGAAGTAGCACGCAAGGGAGAGAATGTGCTTCCTGCCACTATAGAGACTGTCAAAGCAGGGGCCACGTTGGCAGAGGTTCTGGGTGCCATACGGGAGGCCAACGATCTGCCCTACGATCCCTATGATATGGTAAAGAACCCATTTAATGGAAAGGCATAGTATGACTACCGACGTTGAAAGAAAAACACGTATATTAGTAGCCAAACCCGGATTGGATATTCATGATAGGGGAGCTCTTCTGCTGTGTAAGGCGTTTAGGGATGCTGGTATGGAGGTGATATACAGTGGTTTGTGGCAGACCCCAGAGAAGATAGCTGCTGCAGCGATTGAGGAAGATGTGGATGCTATTGCTATAAGCCTGCTCGATGGTCAACCCGTTCCAATATTTAAGAGTATTCTGCAGGAGTTGGAAAGGAAGGGTGGATCGAGTATTAGAGTGGTTGGTGGTGGGACTGCAATCACCGACAAATTGAGGCCTCAATTAGAAGAGATGGGGATTGGTGGTCTCCAAGGACCCGGTACACCAATCGATGTGGTGGTGGAATCTGTGATCGGCTTCCTAAAGACCAATCGTCAATCCTAGTGTCGACGTCCTAATAATCAATCTGAATGTCGATATTTGTGGGAGAGTGGTTATAGAATAATCACTCTCCCTCGAATGATGGATTAGGAGTAGCGTCTTTCCCCTCCAAGTTTAGAGGCTTAGTCGCTTGCCCTTTGATCTGCCTACATAGCGAATGGTCTAGCATAGTTAATTTTGGCAAGAGGGAGCCACTGCGCTCATCCCTCGCAAGTTAATATGTTTGGACATTGCTGCAATAGGCGTATCGTCATCCCGGTTTAGTCTCAACATCCTATTACCCCTTGATAATCACCCGTGTTTTTTGTTGTTCGTATGGTCTTCGTATCTGAATCTTCACTAGTCGAGGAAATCATCTTCGGCGATTTCAATCACATCTATGATGCTCCTAATGTACCTGTCAGACGTGAGCGGTATTGGAATTTGCATGAGAGTATATTCTGAGATAATGTTGTGCGTACTATGGAATTAAGTGCATTAGCCACTCTAGACACAAGTCCTTGGTCGGATCGATTGATCCCTTTGACGGAGGATGATCCGCGGGACAACTACCCCAGAGATCGTGATCGTGTTATTCACTGTGCCTCATTCCGAAAGCTACAACATAAAACACAAGTGCTTGTGGTGCATGAAGGAGACTATTTCCGTACACGTTTGACTCATAGCCTTGAAGTGATGCAGATTGGTCGTACGCTTGCTCGTTGGTTTGGCTTAACCGAACCCCTAGTCGAGACGATATGTCTGAGTCATGATCTGGGACATGCACCTTTTGGACATGCAGGGGAATATGCCCTCAAACACCTCCTTGAAGATTATGGGATGGATTGGAATGCCAACGCCCACTCTCTCAATCTGGTGGAATACTTAGATGTTCAATACCCAAATCATCGCGGTTTGAATCTGACTTGGGCAGTACGGGAAGGCTTAGCGAGACATAGCACAAGATATGATGTTCCAGATAATAATGGGGAGTATCACAAATTCAGTCAGCCTTCGATGGAAGCACAGGTAGCTAATATCGCAGATGTTATTGCATATTGCACTCATGATGTAGAGGATGCGCTGTTAGCCAGGCTCTTGGAGATGGATGATCTTCATTCTCTTGATATAAACATTTGGGCAACCAGTTGGAAAAAAGCCCGTATTGAGGTGCAAGAACGTCATTCTGATGAAGTGCCGCCAGGGGTAGACTACGGTAATCTACTTATCTCTAGGATAAGGCGACATCTCATCGATCTTTTAGTCCGTGACGTGTATCAGGAAACCTCTCGACGCGTCTTAGATTCCCATGTTGAGAACTTGCTCCAGGCTAGATCTGCGCAAGAGCCACTTGTAGCATTCTCTCAAGGGATTGAATTGGAGGTTGATCATCTACTAGATTTTATGATGAAGAGAGTCTACGGGGGGCCTACTGTAGCTCGCCAGAATTCTCGAGCTGATCACATTATTTCTGCTCTTTTTAAATCACTCTTAGCGAACAATTCTCTGCTACCAACGAGGATTCAGAATACAATGGATTTGGATCAGGCACCAATGGAGGTAGCACGTTTCCTGGCTAGCCTCACGGATAGGGGGGCGATGGATTTGTTTGCTGAGCTGTTTGTCCCCACCGAACGTACTATGGGACATCATGTCCTATAGTATTCTGAATGACCTGATGAGGAAGACGTAATGATCAATGTTTAGTGCCTGGGAAATGCTATGAATATGTTCTTGTATTGATTTGTAAACTATGAGTGGTTAGGGGGGGCGTCTCATAGTTCGATTGCTTGAGAGAACGGGAGGCGCCGTATTATGGGTTATTTCCTTCTTACAATCGCTATTGTGCTAGAGGTGATGGGCACCACCTCTATGAAGTTCTCAGACGGATTCACTAAACTGTTGCCTTCAATACTCATATTCATATTCTATAGTATTTCATTTGTCGCCTTCACCTATTCTCTAAA
>JAXHVC010000162.1:0-6326 GCA_034189315.1 Chloroflexota bacterium
CTACTTCGATATAGCTGAGGGACAATTTGAGTCTTGCATCAAAGACAAGATCGAGGATATGGTTCTGGGACTAGATGAAAACCTGGATGGCATCCTCCCTCCTCTGCGGGATATCCTTGGTGCTGGTGCGGCCGATGAGATGTATCTGAAGCTGGAACCCCAACAGAAGAGACAGAAGATTCTCGAAGCTCTGAGGGGCCTACTGATTAGGTTGAGCCAGGAAAGGCCACTGATCCTCGCTCTTGAGGACCTTCACTGGATCGACAAATCCTCGGAGGAATTCCTCACTTATCTCATAGAGGGAATGGCAGGTGCCCGCATCTTACTCGTCCTGCTCTGCCGTCCAGAGTATAGTCCTCCTTGGAGCCATAAGACCTACTACACTCAAATTAGCCTTGATCGCTTGTCCGACGAATCCGCCACCAGAATGATACAGGCCCTGCTGCCCGAGGCTCAGGTGTCTTCCGACCTCAACACATTTGTGGTGAACAAAGGAGAGGGCAATCCTCTCTACATTGAGGAGCTGGCACGCAACCTGATTGAAAACGGGGCCGTTGAAAGGGAGGAGAACAGGCACATCCTGGCCAGAGGCGCCAGGGAAATCCAAGTGCCGCTCACCATTCAAGGCATTATTGCTGCTCGAATCGATCGATTGGAACTTATCGTCAAACAGACACTTCAAGTGGCATCGGTTATCGGCAGGGACTTCTCTTTTGGCCTCCTGTGCCAAATCAGAGGAGGTACCCAGGAACTTGGCACCCACCTCCAAAGCCTGGTGCAACTAGAGTTTATCCATCAGAAAACCCAATTTCCCGAGCCCGAATACACCTTCAAACACGCCCTCACCCAGGAAGTTGCCTACAATAGCCTGTTGTCCAGAGAGAGGAGAAGGCTGCATCAAGAGATAGGAAGGACCATCGAGGCATTCCATTCGGCACCGGAGGAGAGTGCCGAGATGCTGGCCCATCACTATTGCGGCAGTGAAAACTGGGAAAAGGCCAATTGGTATCTGAAGCTCTCTGGGAATAAAGCAGTGAGAAGCTATGCTAACCAGGAGGCCATTCACTTCTATGAGAAGTCCCTTGTAGCACTCAAGAATATGCCATGCACCAAAGAGAACATTAATAGACAGATAGAAGGTCTGGTTCTTTTACTGACACCTGTGGTATTAATGGGATTCCCGCAAGGTCATACGGAGCATCTCCAAGAAGGAGAAAGGCTGGCGAGGGAGGCAGGGGATATGAGAAGCCTGGCCCTCTTCTACAACGCTTTGGCTATGTATAATTGTATGCACGGGATAGGATCAACTGCCACAGTATACTTCGATAAGGCTCTGAAGGCAGCGGAGCAGGTGGAAGACCCTGAGCTCACAGCACGAATCGCCTTCGACCGTTGGTTCAGACACTTTACTCAGGGGACCTTTGCCGAAATGGTTGAAGATACTCCGCAGCTTAGCGACATGCTTGATAAAACCCACAGGAAGTATGATCTATTTGGAGGAGGGATCAATTCAAATCTCTACGCTACGTTTTGTGTCGGCTACGGCTTCTGCCTGGGACTGACGGGAAGATTCGATAATGGAGAAGCCTGGTGTCAGGAGGCGTTGGAGGTAGCGCAAAGACTGGATGATCCGAGGACCTCAGCGCTGGTCTATCACATAGCAGGATTGGTATACCACGCAATGGGAAGGAATAAAGAGACCATCCTTTTTTTCAGATCTGCCCTTGAATACGTGAGTGAAACACAGACCCTGTGGATGGCCTATCAATGCAACGAGTTTCTGGGTGTGGCTTACGCAGAACTTGGGGAAAGACAGGCATGTCAAGGATTCTTAGATGAACTTAGGGATTCTGAATTAACACCAATTAATTCAGGGACAATATGGCCTACAGGAATTGCCTATTTGGAACTGGGAGAGATGGATGAAGCCAGGACCTGGCTTGAAAAAGCCTTGATCCATTGTGAGAGGATTGGCGAGCAGTGCGGACAAGGGATAGCCAGGATATATCTCGGCAGGCTGTGGGGCAAGCAGGAGATACCCCAGTATGATGAGGCTGAGGAACTGCTTCTAGAGGGCATACGGCGTCTTGAGGCCCTGCAATTAAAACCCTGGTCAACCAAGGGATATCTATATCTGGGAGAGCTGTATGGTGATATGGGCCAAAGGGACAAGGCCATGGAGAACCTCACCAAGGCGGAAACCGCCTTCCGTGAAATGGGCATGAATTTCTGGCTTCAAAGAACTTATCAGGTTCTGGACAGACTGAAATAGCCTGGATTCCCCTGTTGGCGATCTGCGTTTCCCCGTGGAGGCTACAGCCTCTCCTATGCACCAGGATTCTCGCTTTCGCGGGAATGACAGGTTAATTTAATCTCGCTGCGCCGATATCGTTCCCGAGGAACCTCTCTAGACTCTTCCTGCCTCAAAGATATTCTTGATGTTGTTTATGAAATGATCATCACATGTACCAAATCTCTTAATACCATCATCATCAAAAAGTGCCATAGTGGAAATGGCCTTTGCACAAAGAATTTCCTCCGAGTCATAGAGACGCCCCTCCACGACAGACTCCCTTTCACTCTTCATCTCAATAATGCGACCCTCTAGTCGGAGCTGCTGGTCTATCTTGATCGCCCGCAAGAAGTCGGAAGTTATCGATTTCGTCACAGCCATTTTCTTCAAGAAATACATAACTGTCCATTCTGTAACCTCATCCAGCATAGTGACAGTGATTCCACCATGAACTATGTCTTCGAAGCCAACATGCTGCTTCTCTAGTGTCAACCAAGAGAAGACAGCATCATCGTTCGCAGAGAAATTCATTCTTAATCCAGACCTGTTGTGGGGACTGCATCCAAAACAGTTCATATCATCATTTGGTATAGATATGAGTTCATTGCCATTTATATCCATGACATACCCTCCTTAGATATGCCAACAGAAATCCCAATTATCACCTGCTCATCACAAAGAATCCGATACACAAGTGCCAACCGAAGTAGCTTAAAGTAGACTTAATTCCAGACTGAGGATAGCCTTCGATTCCGCAGTCTGTCGGTTTGCTCGACCATATGCACTTATAAATCAGTCTGATCTAGGCAGGACGATTTCGTCCCAATTGATTATGAGCTCTAACAAATTCGCCAGCTGCCACTGCAGCCATCACAGATAACTCTCCAGCTAGTGCAGTGGCAGCTGCAACTTCGGCAAACTTGCGTGCGTTTCCCTCCCCTTCGCATCCCAGGACTCGCAGACATTCCCTTTGAGTGGGCAAGCCACAACCGCCTCCCACGGTGCCTACGATCATGCATGGGAGACTGATTGCCACATGTATACCCCTATTCGGCTGTAGCGATATGCGCAAATGACCAGAACATGATTCGGCAACATAGGCAGCATCTTGCCCACACGCGATATAGAGTGCTACCAGGCCATTGGCTACATGAGAGTTGTGGCCATGGGCACCGAAGATAGTCCACCACTCATCGGTAGATTCGAAGGTCTTGATAGTATCCTCTGCATGTGTGTGTAGCACACGCTCAAGGACGCTCTCCATAATCAGTGCTTCGGCAACAACGCTTTTTCCTTTACCATTCGTCATGCTCCTCCCGACAAGCTTCTTGTCTTCGGCTATCAGCCAAAGGTAGGTGCCATTGGTATCCAGGGCTTCCCTCTCTATCCATCGGCAAGCCATCTCCGCAGCATTGCTACACATATTCGAGCCCATCGCGTCACCGGTGGTGATTCGAAACTCAACATACAACCTGGTTCCAACAACATGAGTGAACATCTGCTGGAAATGCCCGTGCTGTGTCGTGGCTTCCACTTCTTGAGCGATTTCATGTGTATGCTCCTCGCACCACCGTGCCAAGGCTACAGCTGCACTCACATTCGGAAGAGAGAAGGCTCCCACTCTGGTGAAGAAATCCGAGCGAATATAAGTGGAGCATCCGCCAGATTCAGTGATTGCCTTCATACCACGACTATAGGAGGCAACAAGTGCCCCCTCAGTAGTGGCTAATGGGACGAGAAATTCGCCTCGAGCACATTCTCCATTTATCAGCAATGGTCCGGCAAGACCCACTGGCACCTGAGCAACTCCGATGAAGTTCTCGATATTCCCGGTGGTGGTCTGAGGATCAATGCTGTAGTGTGTCGTGTGAGATAGATCAACGCCCATGCTGTTCAGAAGCGATACTCTCTCACCGATGATTTCCTGTGATACGTTGTTTTCTGCTCGCGGGATCTTCATTTGCTTCTCCATTCTGTTGTTACTATGTCTGGACATGGGTTGCAGCGCTTGGCTGTACAGTTTGAGGTGCCTCTGGCCGGTTCCTTCCTAAGCGTTGGTGTGCTCCCACAAACTCATCGGCACTAGCGGCGCCCAGCAGAGATATCTCCCCGGCAAGGACAACGGCCGCTGCAATTTCGGCAAACTTACGTGCACTACCTGTCTCCTCGCATCCCAGGATTCGGAGGCATTCCTTTTGAGTCGCCAGACCACTTCCACCGCCGACGGTTCCAACAAGCAGACAGGGGATATCCGCAGTCACGCGGACGCCTCCTTCCGGAACAGCAGAAACTGCTAATCTCCCATTGGTGGCATCCGGAACATAGGCAACATCCTGTCCGCAGGCAATGAAGAGCGCAGATAGCCCATTGGCGAACATGCATTGACGCCCATGTGAACACATATCCATCCAGCACCGCTGGATTGTGTGATGCCAAAGCAATACATCTGATGCATTCGTGCGAAAGAGCTTGTGGATAATGGGTTCTGGAATTACGACGTTCGCTATCACGCTTTTCCCCATTCCCCTCATGGTGCGCATCTCGATAGCCTTCTTACCCATATCTACAAGGAACCAATGCCCAGGTTCTACTCCCGGAGCCTCGCTTGCAATCCACTTACAGGCTGCATCTCCGGCCCCAACGACCATATTGGCACCCATAGCATCTCCCGTGCTCATTTCAAAGTAGACTAAAACACCCTGATCTATAATGGTAGTTTTCATACCAAGTAGCCTTCCATGTCGTGTCGTCTCCTCCATCTTCGCTGCGATTTCTTGGAAGTGCTGCTCACACCATTGAGTGAACTCCCTTGAGGAATCCAGGTTAGAAATAGTGAATATGTATGGCCACAGAAAGAAATCAGATCGGATGAGAGTGTGACACCCACCTGATTCGGTAATTGCCCTCATGCCACGACTGTAGGAAGCAACTAGTGCTCCCTCGGTGGTGGCGAGTGGAACCACAAAATCCCCTTGGGCATACTCTCCGTTTATCCGAACTGGCCCAGCAAGGCCTACCGGCACCTGAGCAACTCCGATGAAGTTCTCGATATTCCCGGTGGTGGTCTGAGGATCAATGCTATAGTGTGTTGTATGCGATAAGTCGATGCCCATACCGCTGAGAAGTGCTACCCTCTCAGCGATGATTTCCTGTGATACGTTGTTTTCTGCTCGCGGAATCTTCATTTGCTTCTCCTCCATATTGCAGTGCTGTTCATGCATGAGTCATAATGCTTAGCTGTTCAGTCTGGATTACCTCAGGACGATTCCGTCCCAATTGGTTGTGCGCTCTAACAAATTCGCCAGCTGCCAGTGCAGCTAAAGCAGATAGCTCCCCAGCCAGGGCCGAAGCAGCCGCAATCTCGGCAAGTTTGCGTGCACTTTCCGCTCCCTCACATCCCAGGATTCTAAGACACTCCTTCGACGTAGGCAGAGCAGAGCCAGCTCCCACCGTGCCCACAATCACAGATGGGAGAATCACTGTCACGTGCACACCTCCTTCACGCCCTGGGGACACATTTGTGTGACCCGCGCAAGCCTCTGCGACATAGGCTACATCTTGGCCACAGGCTATATAGAGGGCAGCAAGTTGATTTGCCACTGCACCGTTATGCCCCCGAGCACCGGAGAGGGTCCACCATTCCTCCACGCTCTCAAAGGTGTTGACCAGACGCTTCCCATCGGTGTGTAACACCCTTTCCAGAACACTTTCTGGTATCACCGCCTCAGCCACGACGGTCTTTCCCTTGCCAGTCATGCTGCTTATGTTGTCGGGCTTCTTGTCATTGGGCGTCACACAAATGTAACTGTCTTTGGCATCCGGGCCCTGTTCCGCTATCCATTGGCACATCATCTCCGCTGCATTGCTACACATGTTGGAGCCCATGGCCTCACCTGTAGTAATCCGAAACTCAACAAATAACCTGCGCCCGGCGATGTGAGTGACCATCTGACACAGACCGCCATGGCTGGTGCTCATTTTCAACTGCCTGGCAATGTCCTCGACGTGATCCTCACACCATCGAGCCAAGGCC
>JAXHVC010000163.1:0-23100 GCA_034189315.1 Chloroflexota bacterium
TATTGCATTGGGACTAAGCTCGACAAAGACTTTAGGAAGACTTCGATGGTCATGATCATCCAGATGGATTATGGGTATATTTCTGTCTACCCACACCTTCATCATTTCTTCATAGTCAAAGCTACCTGTGTCACGATACTTACCCCACAATACACACAGAACAACCTCACAATTCCGATCCTCACGGTTCAGCTGTTGATATACTTTATTGAAATTGGGCAATTCTTTATAATAGTTACTTACAGCGAAAACAATCTTAGTCATGTACTTCCTTTGTAAAATGAGCACGTCAACCACTATCATCCGAAAAAATGTGGAAGAGTACTTTTTTCATTACAGATCACCACACCGCTTACCTCCATTTACTGAGTACCACCAGCAACATACAGACGCATATCCCCATTCTCATATACACGGTCACTATTACTTGTGTTCTCTAATAACACCTGTATATTCGGTATGAAATCTGGATCATGCCCGTTGAAATCACGGAAAGCCGCCTCATGCCTACTAATACTTACATAATGCTGATCTCCCTTCTCAAGAGCAGCAGCATGAACTAACTGATTGTCTTGTTGATCAAGCATCTCATAGGGGAAATATCTATAGAGACCATGTTCGTGGTACTGCACTCGATAGAGAATATCGCTCCCTGTTACCAAACCATGATCGGTGTATGTATTGAAGAATTCAAGTCCAGCAGTATATTCCCGAGATAAGTTATTCGATGAAATAGGGCTGTAGTCAATCAGACAACGTATGGGAATAAGGATTACAATCAGTGTACCAAGTATTGCATACGTGGCTTTGTAAGATAACATCTTTATCCCAAAGTAACCTATACAAGGTAGAGCGAAAATGAAACAGCGCTCAAGTAGCTCTCTCCCACCATAGCTTCCCGCTAATAAAACAACTATTATTAAAACTGCAGCTGCTAAAGAATAAACGGTCTTGTCTGCAAATCCCCGATTTTTAACACGTAGTGTCAGCAGCCATCCCAATACACCTATAGCCACCAACACTACTGCTGCAACTATCTGTGCCATCACCCTAGCTTGATGAACATCACTCGTTTCAGTTGTTCTTCTAACAATATCAGTTGCTGGTGTATCGAATCGCAGAATATAAGACATAAAATTAGGCAATTGCGCTTCATACACCTGTATAGCCCCATACATCATCCACGCAGCTACAAACGCGCACGCTATGATCACCACAGGATTACTCCTACGTTCCCGATTAGCCACATAGAATGTAGCCGCGAGTGCCAGACCCGCAAACGATGTAAGGAGATGGGTTATAGTCAGACAAGCGAATGTCAGAACAGCTTTCACCTGATACCCCATCACTCGAACACTATGCCTGATAAAGGGATGCACCGATAGCGCCGCCAGCAGTGTTAGGAATAACAGATAGCCAAGAGTTTGAGGAGCAAAACCAATCCCAGTCCACATTCCAATAGATACAAGAAGCATACCGGCCCATCGAAGGTTGCTCCTACTATCTTCAATCGTGTTCCTGAAGAATAAGTAGAGCGGCAACATTATGGCAAACTGACCAAAGAGTGGGACAATGGGAAGCATAGCACTGACTTCTTGCACACCTAGTACTTGCACAAGAGTAGCACTAAGAAGAAACAACCCCGGGAAGGTATGATATCCTAATAGACCCGGGTTGATATGTCCCTCATTCACTATATAGTCAACGTTGTGCCCCCATCTATAGAAATAGAAGTAACCCTGGTCCCATTCATAAATTAGAAGAGGTGTGAGATGAAGACCCAGGATAAATAGGCCTAGCTGCAGACCCAGTAGCATCCCGTGTTTCTCCATAGAGGTCCATAGAATGATCGACGCTATGACGAACAATCCAAGGGCTACAAACACAAAGATTGATGTCTCTGGGATAAGTCCAGAAAATGTAGTACTCGGTCCAAACTCAAGAAGACTCAATAGCCACAGCAATATACCTATTACTGTCAACAGCACTGAATACTGACTTACTGTCCAATGTGGCCTATCTCTCACCAGTGGCTTCATCACAGATCTTTTTCAACTTCTCGTTTCTTTTCCCAATAGAATGATCACCTTCCTCAACCACCCATCTCCCAGCTCTTCCCATCTCCCTGGCCAATTCTTGGTTTTCTATTAACACACTTGTCTTCTCGACAAGGTCCTGAACCACTTTTGTATCCAACGACCGAATACCTTGTTGGAATTGATGCCGAGCAGTCATACTGGTAAGGGCAGAATCCCCCAGGAAATAGGGAACATTCTTAGAGCCATCGATTACAAATCCCGTTACGCCATCCTCTACTAATTCCCTATTCCCATGTACATCCGTTGTAACCACAGGGAGTTCATAACTCATAGCTTCCAGGATCACACCAAATGGTGTGTGATGCCCAGGAAAAACGAATATATCAGCTGCCAAGTATTCCTGTTCCAATTGCTCGGCAGAGATTAACTCATCAATCACACGTATATTGTCGAAGGATTTGCATTTTTCCTTGTATTGCCAAGGGATCTCGGCCCTCACGACAAACTCCAGGTTATCGTACTTCTCATTGAGAATGAAGAAGCTCTCCAGGGTTTCCTTGCCTCCCTTGAAATCAAAGTTGTATTCTAGGTTACCCTTCACATGGGCCGAACCCACAAATAGCACTCTAACCCTGCTGCTATCATGGGTTTTCGTAAACTGTTTCTTGGGAACAGCTAGGGGTACTACTTCTAGCTTGTGCATAAAATCAGTGCAATCAAGGTTTGGAAAGAAGGAATTCTTCGATACCTCACTCCAGGTAATTATTCTACGACAGTAGGGAGAAGCTAAAGCCTTTTCAATCCTTCCCTTTAATAGGCGAAAGGACGTGTGGTTCCAGCCCGTGAGCATCTCCGGCCATTCCACCTGAATTACCCAAGGTTCTTTCCGGAAAACTACATGGTTCCAAGCAAAAGTCAAGCATGCTCCCCCGGGCGGTTTTTTTACATAACGTTCTGCTTGCCCCTTTATGAAATGCCATGGTAGCAATGGCCTTATAATGGAACTTATAGGACCATCACTTATAGTAGCAACCCCTTTACCACTAATTGCATCCCATTTATTCTGGGGAACAACAAATTCATATCCAACCGGTGGATATAGAAACACATACTCGTGAGATGAAAGGATTCGACCAGCCGGCTCGAAGTATATCTGCTTAGTCATAAGTTACTCCATTTAGCATCTTAATGAATGTACACTCTTCTTGCCTGGATAAGAGCAAAACCTAAGTAAAGATTTGGATCATCCTTCATTAAGTTAACATGTTCAACATCGCTAAAAGACATCTTCTTTCACTAATATCTGTTCCAGCGTGAGAAGGCCTCTTGTTCCACTACAGAATTTTCCCTGAGAATGAAATTCATCTTTTTAGCATCATATACACGGAACGTGTTAAAAACCTTACGTCTGCCATAGGGTACATAAACCACCTGGTTATAGAGCATGGCCATTCACCTCTATAGTCAGTCGATCACCATCAGAAAGCTCGGTCCCTGTATACTGCGATGCTCTATAGTGGATACTGAAATCCCGAATCCATAGTAACAAAGAATCCCCTCTAACGATGTTAAGATATCTATCCCGGACCACTTGTATTCAAAGGTCTTCCTTGTCGCCCTCATGTTCCTATATTCACCCTATCGCTCACCCACGCCGGGGGAGGTTTTCTACCAAGCAATAGAAAGAATATGTTTTGAAGCCCTGCCAAATTACATGTTGGTACAATAATAATCCCGAGTCGATTGAGCACTCTATGTACTTCCGCAACCAACAGATCCGTATCAGAGCGATATTTAATGGCATTTGCTGCATGGACAATATCAAATGTTCTCGTAAGTAAAGGGAAGGAAGCCATTGAGATCACCTTTTACAGCACTTATCCCTTTTTGTTGTGCCTCATCGACATTCTTGTCAACTATATCTATACCTAAAATGGACATCGTGCTTACACCCTCAGCAACCTTTTAATGTCCCATCTCCATTTCCACAGCCACAATCAAGAAACCTAGCCTCGCAATTCTTATCCAACAAAGACAACACTGCTTGTCTACAATCAACATTACAAGCCTGATGAACTAATTCAGTGAAACCACGGATACACCAACCATATACACATCCATTCACAAGGAATGCCGCCTCCACCTTCTCACTATTAACACAGCTGGAGCAGCTCCCAATAACACTATCAGCAAGACTGCCATTTGGAGTAATATATGCTTAGCTGATCCTGTTGAAGTATTCCCAAAACTCAAGAGCTCATTCGTATCTTGATTCCAAAGCTCCACAAACACATCAGGAGGTAAAGACTCAACTGGGGTCTCTACATTACGGATAGTGCCTTGGATTATATTTCCATGAAAATATTCAGGATGTTCTGTTGTAAACACCAAGCCCTTACCTTTAGCATCAAGGTCTAGGTTAATCACATTATTACTCGTACGATCTTCCCAATCTCTGAAGATTATGCCATCCGAGTTTTCAAAACCATTCTGCATCTGCAAATCAAGGACGTTGTTATATCCATCTATACTTACACCAGGGCCAGTCCCCATATCGCTTTCCCAATTTGCATCCCCCCACCAACGGATATGCGCTTCTATATGATTGTCGTACGTACTACCTGTCAGCTCAAGCCCTGGGCCGCTGCTGTGGAAGATATATAACTGCCGTATATCTAAACCCCAACAGCTCTGGATTCTTACCTGAGCCCCCCTATGCTCACCGGGATGGCAATGCGTCATAATATCCTGCAACGTGCAAAGGTAATTGACGGATTTTAGATACAAGCCATATCCACCACCGGATTCTATCCGTATGTGTCGCATATGGAGATTGCTTAGACTCTGTAGGATAAAGGCTCCCCTCCCCGAATGGCCCTCACTGATGTTTTCAAGAACATTTCCATGCCTTTGGGAGCCTCGCGTAAACTCTGAAAAGAATGCATTACCAGGGGCTTGTTGGATTTCCAGATCAGTGAAACGAGAGAACGTCAGATTAGTGATATCAAAAGCATCTCCTGCCCCTGAATGACCCCACTCTTGCCAGTTGCCATGCACCATCAAGTTTTTAATCCATACGCCACTATGTCCACTGCCGTCTCCGGTGAAAATATCTTTCTCAAGACTCTCTTCGGTTGCACTCTTTATGATTGTGGCAGGCCCCATACCCTCAATCATAAAGTTGCTTCGATTAATAACGATTGGTTCTGTCCTCCAAAACGTTCCTTCCATCAACAGGACCTTTCCACCAATAGTAGGTAACTCGCCTATAGCTGTATTAATCTCAACTTGATCATCAACGCCATCACAGATATAATCAGCCTCGGCCCTGCTCTGGGGAGATGAATCAGATGCAGCTACTACAACAGTCGCAGCACGAGTTCCATCCTCTGCAAGGGCCTGCCATGGCGAGGAGATATAGCTAACGCATCCGAGAATAAGGACTAGAATAAGCAAGATGTGCAAACATCTATTCATTACTAGCCACCTCCATCCTTATCCTAAGGCATGACTAAATCGTGTATAGGATTCAACCCAAATTGCACTGCAGTTCGGTTTTCGCCAAAGTCAAGATAATCAAAGACCATCCAAAAACCTAGAATTGGGGCGATTTCATTCATGGGGAAAAGAACAGAGCCGAGATCCTCAAAACCCTCTTAAGGGGCTACTAGGATAGATACTTAAACCAACAACCTCCATACATTTCTACCGGTCTGCAGATCATGCCCCATTGAGACTACTCCTTCACAACAAGGCACCGATTATGTTTCGGATGTTACATATAACCCACGTATTCAATTAGTGGGTGAGACAAGAACAACCATAAAACTAATAGAAGATTGCCCTAGCAGCTAGGAAAGAACCTCTATACCCTCCCATACGAAACCCACAATGGGAGATGCGCTACACAGTCGTTGATCCTAGTATCCTTACTTCCGTAGAATCGAGGTTCCAAACACTCTCATGTATAACCTGACCATCTATTTGCCGATGGCCAATACCAATCGCCAAGTACTCCAGCTTCTCGCCGAATTCAAAACGATCAAAAATCCGCCAGCAATCTAAGAGGATAGGCTGTTTCATATTCGTGGTGAAATGATCAGGCTGGAGATCCTTGAACTCCTCCCAAGGAGTCGCTAAGATACAGAATTCAGTACCTTCCAGACATTCCTCTACCGTATCAGCATAGTTGATACAGTGATCCCCTAGCACCATTCGAGCATTTCTCATACCAGCTGGATCGTATACTTTTAGGACAGCTCCTTCTTTCAATAAGGCCTTGGCTAACTGTATGGAGGCAGACTCTTCCACAACATCCGTGTTTGGCTTATAGGTTAATCCGAGTACAGAAATGCTCTTGCCTTTCACTACCCCGACTTTTTGCCGAACCACATCAACCAAACGCTCATTATGATGCCGATTCTCATCATGGCTAGCTTCGGGTAGCCGCGCTTCACAGCCAACTGTCTTTGCAAAAAAAGCAAAGGCCTTATTATCTCTAGGGAAACAGGGGCCCCCGTAACCAAGAGCTCCAGACAAATACTTTTTACCTATACGAGAATCATGGCCCAGCATTTGGGTCACTGCATTCACATCCCCCCCAGGGATTCGTTCACAAATCTCGGCAAGTGTATTAGCAAAGCTTATCTTCATGGTCACAAAGGCATTCAATGAGATCTTGGCCAATTCTGCATTGTGAATGGTTGTCCGTACCACAGAAGGATAATTGTCACAGACCACATGGTAGATTTCCTCCAGCAACTCTCCGGACCTCGGATCAGATTCTCCGATTAGAACAGCGTCTGGATTAGTAAAATCCCGAATAACGCTACCTAGTGCAATGAACTCGGGATTGTAACATAGTCCAAAATCCACCCCGCATTTCTTGCCAGATCCCTTCTCCAACAAGGACTTAACCACTCCCTCCGTCGCGCCGGGAAGAACTGTACTAGTAAGCACAACCAAGTGAAACTTCTCTTTGTTTCTCAAAGCAAGAGCTATCTGCTCTGCAGCCTCTTCTGCATACCTAGTAGAGAATCCCCCATCTTGCTTGCTTGGAGTAGGGACTACTATGAATGTTACATCAGAATTTCTAATACCATGATCATAATCAGTTGTCGCTGACAATGAGCTAACCTCATTCATTAGCTCGGCAAGTCCTGGTTCATAGATTGGAGACCTACCGTCATTCACCACACTTACAGTTTGTGGCGCGATGTCGACGCCAATGACCTCATAGCCCCTTCTAGCAAAGCACGCAGCCATACAAAGCCCCAATTTCCCAATACCGACAACGGATATCCCCTTCACGATGCCTCCTGAAGTTAGCTCGCTCTAGAGAGTGGCAAAACTCTCGACACTCATTCTGTCTTTAGCCCATTCATACATTGAGCGCATCCCCTCCTCAAGACTTACCGCTGGCCGCCATCCCAAAACACTCTGCACCATAGTCAAGTCCGCGTTCCTCCCTCTCACTCCTTGGGGTTTGGAAGTATCGTAATCAACTCTTATATCCTTCCCCGATATTCTGGCTAGAATGCTGACCATTTCATCTATCGTAACTAGCCTATCCGAACCAATATTTAATGGTTCGGTGTAGTCGCTTTCCATGAGTGTAAGAATGGCCTGTACACAATCAGTTATATAGAGAAAGCTCCTCGTCTGCTTCCCATCTCCCCAAACGACAAAGTTCTCCTCCGGGTATCGTAGAGCCTTCATAACTAGATGAGCCGGGGCCTTCCCCTTCAATGGATCGAATGCCGTATGAACCTCACCAAATACATTGTGAAACCTACCAATCCTAGTAGCTAAACCATAGTCTTTGTGGTAGGCCTCACATAGCTTCTCTGTTATAAGCTTCTCCCATCCATAGAACTCATTTGGCTCTGCGGGAATCGCATCTTCCTCTCTTAGAGGGATAACATCTGCAACAGTCTGTGACCCAATAGGATAGATACAAGCCGACGAAGCGAAGAAGTATCTTTGTACTCCATTGTCAGCGGACGATTGAAGCATATTGACATTGATTAGGATGTTGTCTCGCATAATGTCTGCACCGACCTCGGTTATATACCCAATCCCCCCCATGTTGGCGGCTAACTGGAAGACCTGTTCTTTACCTTTGACCAATCTATTGCATACATCCCTATCTCTCAGATCTGCAATCTGCACATCAACTTTGTTTTGAATATCCTCGATATTCTTTAGAGAGCCACTAGAGAGGTTATCTACTACACAAACATCGGCTCCCTTCTCCAATAGAGTTCGTGCCAGATGAGATCCTATTAATCCTGCTCCACCAGCAACGAGAACAGGTATTCCTTCCCATGAAACCATCGAACCTACCTCCTTTCCAAGCAATAGCGATCAAGCCCCGTCCTAGTTCTATACAACATCATGCACTAACTATTCACTAGTACTATGGCCTCATTCATAACTACAATAACAGGGCCAACCGGCCCCCAGTAACCTTTGGTTTCTCGAAGCTTCTTGATGCGTAGCTATTTAGACCTACACGTACCCATACACTACACCTTCACCCTCTTCCTCTCACATAGCCTATTGTTGTTGCTACAACAGTAAGAGTGATCGTCCCTACCTGACTTACAGATTGAGGTTTATAGAAACTCCTGAGTCTTTCGGGTATAGATGTGACAAGTAGGTAGCGAAGATATGAATTCTCTGTTGACAAAGGATCACAGCTTTCAGAATGAACCTTCACTATTTTCTTGCTCTGGCCTTGCATTAATGATCGACGCCACACCCATCTCAAACTGGCCCTATCAGGGAGAACCTTGTGCCAGATTACAGCCTTAGGTTCATAACATATGCGGCCATCTGGTATAGCCTGCTTGATTCGAAGGCAAAACTCAGCTTCTTCCCCATCCTTCCGCAGTTGTCCCGTCGCTCCGATCTGCGTATCCCAAAACCCAGCTACATCGAATATATCCCTTCTGAATGCCATATTGCAGCCAGGTACATTCCTTATTTGGTCGCCATACAAGGGAAGTCCCCGATATGTACAACCCACTAGCCAATCCAGCTCCTCGGGAAACCATCCAGGCCTTTCACCGCTTGGCCAAATAGGAACCGCCTTGCCACCAACCGCCACGATAGAATCATTAGAACTTTGGAAAGGATTCACCAAGTTAGCAAGCCAATCTGGCTCTGCTATAGCATCATCGTCAACAAAGGCTATAATCTCTCCTACAGCGGCACGAACACCAACATTCCTCGCTTCGGATAATCCAGAGATCCCTTCGTTTAAAAGTACCCTTACCGGTGGTAGCGAGGATTTATCTCCATTCATTTCGAGTAAAAATCTCTGGTATAACTCCTCGTTGTGATCAACAACAATTATTACTTCGACAGGCTTAAAGGTCTGCTCCCGTACCGAGTGCACAGCTTCCAGGGTATCTTCTAGCCGCTGCATGGTATAGCAACATACAACTACCGAGGCTTCTGATTTCTTCAATTTGCCCAGCCGAGATGGCTCTGTCGACTTTGCCATTATCCCGTTCTGGCATCTGGCTGCTGCCAGAACAGAAGTCCAAGTATCATTCCCATAATCTCAAATCCAACCTTTACCCCATTAAGTTTAGCTCTTCCTATCCTATCACCGTAGTGTATCGGTATCTCCAACATCTGGAGCTTCATACGACTTCCCTTGATCGATACCTCCGACTCAATGGCGAAACGCTGAGCTGATAGATTCATATTTTCTAAGTGCCGCCTCTTTACACCATAAAGACCAGCACAAGGATCCTGAGGTTTGAAACCATAGATTGTCCCAATCATCGTACCGAAGAGCCAATTTCCAATCCGATTAAAACGAGGTATATTCTCCTTACCGTACACTCTTGAACAGACAACCATATCATAGTGCCGAAGAGCCTCAACTATTTGAGGGATAACCTCAACTGGATAGGTACCATCCGCATCTATCCATATGATGTTCTCCCCCGTGGCGTTAGCTATACCTGTCTTCAGGGCCTCCCCTTTTCCCTTGTTAACTTCATGTTGTATCAACGAACAAGGAAAACCAGAGGCAGCGTTCGAAGTTCCATCATCCGAACCATCATCAACAACAATTACCTCGTAATTGCCGTCCACCACACGCAATATATCCCCTAAAACAACAGGTAATCCTTCAGCTTCATTAAAAGCAGGGACGATTATCGTAGTAGAAGGTTGACCTTGGCAGACTCGATACTCGTGATCGATGATACTCACCTCTCTAAGAAGTTATCCCCCCATCTGGAGCTTGCCTTTGATGTACAGATATCCACGTAGCGATATAGTTACCATAAGCTCTAAAATTAATAATACCATACATTCAATTACTTGTATACTTTTTTATTTCTTTTACTTATTAACACTCTAATTTCCATACATCTCATTAATATGACCGGCACCTTGTTTTTATTCAACTCCACCCAGTTATTGGTAGGAAAGCATTCTTAAAACTGCTATACTATGCCACGCTATGGATTACGATACTGTCATTGGGCTGGAGGTGCATGCACAGCTTCTGACAAACAGCAAGATGTATTGCAGTTGTGATGCCGATTACGCTTTGGCCCCACCCAATACCCATGTTTGCCCTGTTTGTATGGGTATGCCAGGAGTACTACCGACAATCAATGGAAAGGCCATCGAATATACGGTATTGAGTGCATTAGCCCTAAACTGTGATATTCCCGAATTCACTAAGTTCGACAGAAAGAATTACCCATATCCAGACCTAATGAAGGGCTACCAGATTTCTCAGTATGATGCACCCATTGGCGTCCATGGATGGATAAACATCGACGTCAACAACTCTAAGAAGAGAATAAACATCACACGTGTCCACCTTGAGGAAGACGTAGCAAAACTTGTGCACCGTACCACGTCTTGGGGTGATTCTCATAGTCTGGTGGATATCAATCGTGCAGGTGTGCCTCTGATGGAAATCGTAAGCGAACCCGACATGAGTTCCCCAGAAGAAGCCAGGCAATACCTCATACAACTACGAAGCATGCTTCGATACTTAGGAGTATCCACCGGTAATATGGAGGAGGGAAGCTTCCGATGTGATGCAAACATTAGCATCAGGTCAAGGAGTAACAATAAGGCATATCCCAAAATCGAAGTAAAGAATATGAACAGTTTCAAAGCAGTCTATAGGGCTTTGGAATACGAAGAACAACGTCAACGCAAAGTTGTGGATGATGGTGGTATGCTATCACAGGAGACCCGAGGTTGGATTGAAGAAAAGGGTATAACTGTCAGTCAGCGCAGCAAGGAACATGCCCATGACTACAGATATTTCCCGGAACCAGACCTCCCTCCCCTCACACCAACACCTAAATTCATAGAAGATGTAAAGGCTTGTCTACCAGAACTACCCGAGGCAAAAAGGGACAGATTTATAGAACAATACAAGCTCTCTGTATATGATGCTAGCCTTCTATGTACCTCCAAGTCACTGGCACTTTATTTCGAGGAATGTGTAGATCTATCATCCCAACTACCTGCTAAAAAGAGAGCTAAGAGCATTAGCAACTGGCTACTGGGGGAATTTACTAGATTGATCAACGCCCAGAACATTGAAATCGATCAAGCTCAGGTCTCCCCTCAGCAGTTGGTGGATTTGCTGAATTTAATAGAACAGGGTACAATCAGCGGGCCTTCAGCCAAGGAAGTCTTTGAAGAGATGTTCAACACAGGAAAACCAGCAGACCAGATTGTCTCCGAAAAGGCACTCACACAGATTAGCGACACAGAGGAACTCGAAAGAATAGTCAATGATATAATTACCAACAATCCTTCGGCTGTATCGGACTTCAAAGCAGGAAAAGAGAAGTCGGTCACATTCTTGGTTGGGCAGGTCATGAGAGCAACCAAAGGAAGAGCTAATCCAAGCTTGGCAAACGACTTAATAAGGAAGGAGTTGGATAAAACACAATAATGGAACTCGGTTTTAATATCGCCCAAATGGTGATTTCGCTGGGATTGATCGCAGCTCTCCTATTCCAAGTGAGAGGTGGTGGGCTAGGGGGTATATTCGGTCAACCTGACACCGTATATCGAACAAGAAGGGGGATTGCAAAAACCCTGTTTCGCCTCACCATTCTCTTAGCAGCCGTACTTATCGTTATGTCGATAGTCCGCCTGAGAGTGGTCGACTAGTTACATGTCTTCAGGACTATAGACTGGATTCCAGTTAAGTCTATACTATTTTCATATCCAGAGACAGTAAGGTCCGCTAATTCTTGTTGGCCTATGGCCAAGGGTACTGCGTATGGGCATCAATGGTGCTACCGTGAATAGTATCATATCACTGACAACGGACTTTGGTACAGATGACATCTACGTGGCAGCCATGAAAGGCATTATCCTTACTATAAATCCGCAGGTCTCTATTGTTGACATTTGCCACTCAATTAAACCGCAGAACACTACGCAAGCCGCATTCCTTATTAATAGTGTATACAAATATTTCCCGGCTGGTACAATTCACGTCATCGTAGTCGATCCTGGTGTCGGTAGTAAGAGAAGAGCTCTACTAGTAAAGAGCCCAACCCACTCTTTCATTGCACCTGACAATGGTATTCTCACCCCTATCCTATATGGAACACTATCTTCATCGCAGCATACTAGATCGAAATGGGCTCAATTGCCCGACGGCTTCCAAGCATTTTCCCTAACCAATCCCCAATTCTGGCATCACCCCATAAGCACAACCTTCCACGGTAGAGATATCTTTGCACCTATTGCCGCGCATCTATCTTTAGGAACCAAGATGGGATCATTTGGGGAGCAAGTAAAGAAAGTACGAATTCACCCCATACCCGTATCACGCACAAGGAAAAACGGAGAGCAGGTTGGACATATCATTCATATCGATCACTTCGGCAACCTTATTACTAACCTAAAACATGAAAACCTGACAGGCGATACGATACAAATCCGTATAGCGGGAAGACAGATCGAGAAAATAAGCAAATGCTATGCAGATGAGGAGGGATTGATAGCGCTAATCGGAAGTAGCGAACATCTGGAGATCTCAATTCCCAATGGTAGTGCCGCTCGAACTCTAGGACTGGGGATCGGAGATATAGTCACACTGCGGTGCACATAGATCTAAGGCAATATTACGAATTATTATGCCGCTTTATTTTTCACTTCCGGTTATGAGAGCTATACACACTTCTAGAGTAAAGACACAAGTCCATTCACTTTATTCGTCTACGCGAGTGGTAAATCAGGAACAACAAGGATATACTACTGTCTCAAATTGTACCAAGCGCCTATCATTATTATCTATGGCGTTTTTAGATAGGTATTAACAGTGTCACAGCAGAATAGGGCACCATCTATTCGGAAAATGTTCTCATCTATAGCAGATCAGTATGACCTGCTGAATACGTTGCTCAGTGCCAATAGGGATAGGGCATGGAGGAAATTCACTGCCAATTGTGCTAAACCTGGATCAGGTATAGGTCTGGATGTAGCTACTGGCACCGGTAAATTGGCACAGGATCTCCTAGAGGCTAGTTTAGATGATGGCCAAGTTATCGGTATCGATTTCTGCGAAGACATGGTGAAGATAGCCAAGCAAAACGTAGATGGGATCGGTTTTCTCCTGGGAGACGCGGAATCCCTGCCATTTCCAGACAACACCTTCGACTGTGCTACTATCGGATTTTCCATGAGAAACGTTAATAGTATCAGCAAGACCTTTGGTGAAATGACCAGAGTGGTAAGATCGGAAGGAAAGGTAGTTTGTCTTGAATTCAGCCCACCACCACCTGGGCTAAAGGGGAAAGCGTATACTCTATATATTAAAACAGTATTACCTTTCCTTGGATGGATCATAGCTAGAAACAGGGATGCCTATACATACCTCCCTCAATCTATACTGGCATTTCACAATCCTGAGGAATTGAAACAGATCATGGTCTCAGTAGGTCTTCGTGATGTTAAGTATCATCGCTTGAGCTTCGGAATAGTATATGTTCATGAGGGGACCAAGTGAACAGTAATAATACTACCGAGAAAATACTAGACTGGCGAAGTTCGATGTATCTGCCATTCCACGTGGCAGGAGCCTTAGCTTTTTCCCTTGGTATCGTCATTGCATGGAGCATGGGTAGCACCATAGATTGGAATATTGCTGTTCTTTCGGCTCTTGGGGGTGCTCTCATAGTGTTTACTGCGGTGTACAGTCTGGCCAACAGCGAAGGAGAGTATGACCAGCCGAGTTATCCTTCTATTATTTCCAGTCTCAGTGTTTTGTTGGCAATTGGCGTTGGAGTTGTGCTCTGGTTAATATTTGAGACAGGGGATTATACCCTACCACTTGGTGCGGCAGGAGCCTTCTGTGCCTTTTTCTACACGACAAAACCCTTCAAATTAGCGTATACTGGAATTGGGGAAGCACTTGCTGCAGCTTGTTACGGTGTGCTAACGGTCAATGCTGCTTTCTACCTGCAGACAGGGGATTTTAGCAGCATTCCAGCCCTGACATCGATTGCGGTGGCGATTAGCATATTCCTGGTTATACTTTCGCAAGAAATTGGTAATTATGATAATACGGTGGCCAATGGCAATGAGAACTTAGCAACCACTTTTCGACCTACAGGTGTAGCTATACCCTACATTGTCCTACACATACTAAGCTTAGCAGCTATTGTTGGTACAGTGTTCCTTTCTGGTATGCCTCGCCTTCCTTTACTTCTTGCTATTGTACCTTTAGCTATCACTATAGGAAACATGAGGGAAATCATAAAAGGGCGATTCGAAGAAAATGATGCACAAGAGAGGATGTTCTCCCAAACGTTGTTATTTAGTCTGGCAATCATCGTTGTATACCTTGCGTCATTCATAGCAGAAAGGCAATTCGGATGAAGTCAAAGAACAAACACGTGGAGTTCATACTAAAGGCAGGTAAACCCTCAGCTGTGATTATTCCATTAGACGAATACAGAGATATGATCGAGCGGCTCGGTGACAAAGAGGACATCGAAGTCCTCAATGGATTAACCAACACATCTTTATAATACAGATATGATGGACATAATCACCAAGCATAATAGGTGCACCCTTAGTAATCTACTTCGAGTGAGAGGATTAATACTTATTTGTGGCTTCTCTTGATCTAGTACTTTTGCATTCACCTAGTATCTATGACTTCCGACAGCGCACCATCCTATATGGTCCGATTAGCGATTTGGTACCGTCTTCTCCCATTTTTGATATGTACCCCATCGGTTTTGCGAGCATAGCAGAGTACCTTGAGCGTAATGGCTACAGGGTACGCATTGTGAACCTAGCAGCGCTCATGCTTAGGGATAAGAACTTCGACGTAGAAAGAGCTATTCGTAGACTAAAATCACCTGTATTTGGAATCGATCTCCACTGGCTTCCCCATGCTCATGGCGCTATTGAAATAGCGCGATTGGTCAAGAGATACCATCCTCAGGCTAAGGTAGTATTTGGAGGTCTCTCCTCTTCCTATTATTATCAACAACTACTCAAATACCCTGAAGTGGACTTTGTTATAAGAGGGGATTCCACCGAAAAACCGTTCTTAGAGTTGATGAACTGTATAAAGAACCACAAGTCCCTTTCCAAGGTTCCCAACCTCGCTTGGCGTGACGATAATGACGTTATCCAAGAGAACGCTATGTCCCATGTTCCAGATGACCTGAGTGATGTGATGATTCGATATTACGATAACACTGTTCGATCAGTGATTCGCTATCGTGATATCTTCGGTTACATGCCATTCAAACGTTGGCTATCATATCCTATTACCGCTGTTCTTACATGCCGTGGCTGCACCGAAAACTGTGTAATATGTGGAGGTTCGGCATTCGGTTACCGTAACTACTGCCATAGAGACCACCCTGTCTATCGTACTCCTCAGATGGTTGCACAAGATGTCAAGCGTATTAGTAGTTTTAGCAAGGGGCCGATTTTTATTCTGGGGGACATACGACAGCCTGGAGAAGATTATGCATACGAACTACTAAGACTGCTACAAAAACAACAGGTTAGCAATCAGTTAATACTGGAGCTCTTTTCTCCAGCCTCACGAGACATACTTGAGCAGATGGCAAAATCATGTCCACAATTCTGCCTGCAAATCTCACCAGAAAGCCATGATCCGGAGGTGAGGCGAGCATCCGGTAAACACTATTCATCCACAGACCTAGAAAACACTCTTATGCATGCCCTCGAAGCAGGTTGCGGTAGATTAGACCTCTTCTTTATGATTGGACTATCTAAACAGACTCCACAGTCTGCGTTAGATACTATTGAATACTGCAAACCATTACTCAAAGACCTAGGGAAAGATAACCGTTTCTCATGCTTCACATCCCCATTGGCACCATTCTTGGATCCGGGAAGCCTAGCCTATGAAAAACCTGAAAGATATGGATACAAATTGTTCTGTCACTCTTTGGAAGATCATAGAAAAGCCCTCCTAGCACCGAGCTGGAAGCATACTCTTAGCTATGAGACTGAATGGATGAATAGGTCTCAAATCGCAGATGTCTCCTATGAAGCAGGGCTAAGGTTGAATCGAATTAAGCTAGAATGCGGTCTCATTAGTAGTGAAGTTGCCAGAGATACAGAACAAAGAATCGTCAGCGCACAAGAAATGCTTCTCCGTATCGATCAGATTACTGGCAACGGACAGGAGCATAGTAATTCACCTGAGCTCTCGCAACTCAAACATATAGTAGACCAAGTAAGTATGTCTACTGTATGCGAGAAGACAGAGTTAGACCTATCCACAGGAATACTCAAATTAAGGCCTTTTCACGCCATCTGGTCTCGAATTACAGATAGATGATAATCCCCGTAAACACATGAGATTATTATGACTAAAGTGTATGTAGATGAAAAGAATATCCATTGCAACGTCACATGCAACGCTCAAAAAGTGATTGCTTCACATTAAGAACTTCTCATCTAAGCAAGACATAAACCATAGGTATCTCTCCATAGACACTTTTTATCATTTCACACTAAACAATCATTAACCCATCAGCTCTCGTCTGTGTGTAGAATCGCTCATCCATTTACTGCTATACCTAAACATTGTGTCCGTATTGTACAAGCGCTGAAACAGTATTAATATCCTTCCCTACAGCATATTTGTGCATCACCCTGAGCCTAGCTTTTTTACATCTGCGCTATTTGAAAAGAGATACACCTCCCATCTTTCAGGATATAGTTGCCCCCGTAAAAGAATTATTTTATCCGCAAACGATAATTCTATGAATAGCGTCATGATCTATAAACTATAAGTTTACCTTAATCCTCATAGCATTAATTTGTAACCCTCATTCCATCGTCTCTTTTTTCCCCTTACGCCCCCCTTCAAAGATGAGCCTCCTCCCAAGTCAATTTCCGGCGACTTGCGACAAATACTTCCTGAAAACAGCCCTAGAAGGCTCTCTTCGCGTTTGACAGCAAAGAGGCAACAACGAGTATACTCTATAGGCTCCTTGGAAACTCTATTGAATCTAGCCTGCTGTAACCGTTGGTTTGGGTATTAGATGAGTATACCTCTTTCGGCAGGTCCATAACCGCAGGAGTCTTAGATTATCTTTTATGTTCCAATAGGACTATAGAAGGGGGATTTTTTTGCCTTTTAACAGGTCTTTCGTAGGAAGAAGGGGGGAGTGGTTGATATGAACCAAGCTTCAGCGGAACAGTTATGGGAAGCTGCCCTAGGAGAACTCCAGCTTCAAGTAAGTAAACCTAACTATGACACATGGCTTAAAGGTAGTGTAGGGCTGAGTTACCACGATCAGGTTTTCATTGTGGGAACTCCTCATGCTTTTGCTGCTGAGTGGCTGGAGAAACGTCTATACTCCATGGTAAAAAAAACCCTCGTTGCCATTACTAGCCAAGACCTTGATGTACAGTTCAAGGTAAATCATCCGTCATATCGGAATGATTCGGACACGATTCCACAGAGCAGTAATCCAGATAGAGAAACACTGCAACAGACCTCATCCCATCCAAAACTCAATCCTAGATTCACATTCATGAGTTTTGTCACTGGTAGTTGTAATCAATTAGCATACGCAGCAGCTATGGGAATAGCAGACAAACCTGGATTCAATTATAACCCCCTATTTATACATAGTGGGCCAGGTTTGGGTAAAACACATCTACTTCACGCCATTGGCCATGCTGCCACCATTAATGGATTCCAAGTCCTTTATACTAGCAGCGAGCAGTTTACTAACGAGTTTGTAGAAGCTCTGCGACAAAAGGAGACTACTACCTTCAGAAAGAAGTTCCGTAGTCCAGATATGCTGTTGCTGGATGATGTTCAGTTCATCAGTGGTAAGGAACAGACCCAGGAAGGATTCTTTCACACATTCAACGAGTTGTACAACGCCAATAGACAAATCGTAGTTACCAGCGACCGCCCCCCGAAATGCATGCCTCAGCTCGAAGACCGGCTTTGTTCACGTTTCCAAGGAGGATTAGTGGTAGACATCAAACCTCCTGATCTTGATACATCGCTCGCAATCCTTCATGCTAAAGCTGCTACTCAGGATATCCATATTCCAGAGCCCGCACTGAATGCCATAGCACGTTTTTGCAATCACAGCATCAGGGAATTGGAGGGTGGACTTAACAGGGTTGTCGCGCAAGCAAGACTAACCGGTGAAAGCATAACACCTGACTTGGTAGAGAGAACTCTTCAATCAACCGACCAGTCTTTACCACAGGTCCCCACATTAGCGTCGATCCTCCAGATCGTAAGTGATCACTTTCAGGTATCACAAGCAGATATCACAGGAAAAAAGCGTACAGCCAAGATAGCCACAGCCCGTCGGCTCGCCATCTATTTGATGAGAGAGGAAACCCACTCACCATTGACAGAGATCGGCAAGTTTCTGGGAGGAAGGGATCATTCTACAATACTTCAGTCCTGCCAAAAGCTATCTGCTGAAATCCGTACAAATCAACAACTCAACCAGCAGTTGTTTGAAATCAAGAAGAAAATCCACAATGACTCCCAATAGAATTGTGGACAAATGTTGATTTCTTGTTGATAAATGACAACGTATTTCAACAAATCAACAGATCCAACTTCGATACTTTTCCACATCAATCCACTGTAACCCACAAACACTAGCAATAACTGGGTATATTGATATGAGTTTCCATCATTATTATTTCTTACAACAATCGATAGCTATGTAGCATCCATAAATATCAATCTCTACATGCATTTTTTTCATACCATAGCCAAAATACTGTACATGTGCATTGCTTATTCAATTACCACCCCAAGATGTTGATTAGTGTTGATTAATTGTGGACAAATGTTGATTTCTTGTTGTTTACCTCAGAAGTGGAATGAACATTCATTCCAACTACAAATCATTGTCATTTAGATTCACAATCAACATTACCAACATCCCTAAATAATCTTACAACTGATCTTATTTTCTACATCATTGAAAGATGATATCATTTCACTTAATAAATATTGGAACAGTAACTTTTTGTTGGAATCAGGGGAATTTCTCATATGGTTGAAAAACTAGGATTGTTTGGAGGAACCTTTGATCCTATTCACCTAGGACATCTCATCTGCGCAGAGCAATGCCGGATACAATTTGAATTGGACGAAGTTATCTTCTTTCCGGCGAGAAATCCCCGGTTCAAAGAGGTTGCCCGAGTTTCTTCGGCATGTCATAGGTTAGAGATGGTTCGTCTTGCTACTAGGACGAATAAATTCTTCAAAGTTTCAACCGTAGAGATTGATGTTCCAGGTCCATCCTATACGGTGGATACGGTACAGACAATTAAATCAAGTCTTAAACCCTCTACAGAGTTGTTTCTTATTCTAGGTGAAGACGCCGTTGCATTGTTGCCCTCATGGAAAGAACCTTCTCTGTTGGCAGATCTGTGTTCCTTCTTGATATTGAGCCGTCCAAATGGTGGTTGTTTGGACTGGATACAATTGGAAGAGTCTGTACCAGGTATTAGCCATAAAGTTAATAAGTTAGATTTTCCTCCAATTGGAATAAGTTCGACGATGATTCGTGAGCGGATTGCCCAAGGTATATCTATACGTTACTTGGTACCGGAGGATGTGGAAAAGTATATCAGGAGTAATCGCCTATTTGATGTTTTGTAGCAGCTGATCCTGGCATATCGGTAAGCATTATTTGAGATATGCCTCTAATCATGCATGGTTGACTTGAGGACATGAGCATTTTGGAAGTACTTATGAGCCTTGTGTTGTTTGTAATGAAGTGAGGTGAAATGGGTGTCATCAGAATGACCGATGCAACATGGACTAATCAACTGTATGATGACAAACTTCGCGGGGGGATATTTGCATGTTGGAGATTGAGGTACAAACCAAGGGTGCTAATAAGCTTAGGGAGATTGCCTATGAAGTGGGTGCGGTGTTAGATGGGGATTTTACCCTATCTTCGGGAAAGAAGAGTGGCAGGTACTTCGAAGGAAAGAAGGTCACCCTATGGCCTGCTGGAGCTGTTGCTGTAGGAGAGGCGGTATGTGAGATATTGGGGGATGTTAAGGTTGATGCCATAGGTGGCTTAGCTGAGGGAGCTTCCCCGATAGTGGCTGCGACTGCTGTTGTCAGTCAACAAAAAGGATCACCCATACCTTCATTTATTGTGAGAGAGCAAACTAAGGAGCATGGTACACAGAGGAAAGTGGAGGGGCACTTGGAGAGGGGATGGAAGGTTGTGGTGATTGATGATGTGATTACACTAGGCGGTTCCACTTGGAAGGCCATAGAAACCGTAGAGGCACTGGGGTGCCATGTGGTCAAGGTGATAGCCATAGTAGATCGCCATGAGGGAGGTAGCGATAAAATTAAAAATGCTGGATATGATTTCGCTGCGTTCCTGGGATTTAAAGGTGATGGTAAGTAAACAACGAATGTTGCTAAAGCTCGTTGCTGCGTGTATACTACGATCTGATTATTGGTTGGGAGGTGGTTCTTGGAAGAGTTCGTTTTCCCTAAGTGTCAGAAGTGTAAAGCTGGTGATCTAGTACCCCTTTCTGACTTCGGTAGTCAAGGAGCAACGGTACATTTCAAGGCGTGGGTTTGTACTAATCCTAGCTGCGGATTCAACCTGAAGATCAGGAATGGGGATGTCTATTTGAACGAGCCGATTATGAGCAGAGGGATTGCCGGAGGAAGAGACCACTAGTCGCACTAGAACAATCTAAGAATGTTGCGACTTTGGCTGTGAGGGGTAGAATCGACACGTTTCACCGCATGTTTATCCCGTGACAAGAAGCCATATATACTTGGTGAAGGGTTGCTGTGAGCGTTGGAGAACGGCTCGATCGAGTAAAGAATTACTTTGGTGAATTGTTATTCCCTTCATGTTGTGTGGGATGTGGTAAAGGCGGTGAATTCTTATGTAAGAATTGTCGCCAATCGTTACCTGTATTGATGCCCCCACTATGTAAAAAATGCGGTAATTCCCTTCCTTGGGATGGGTGTTGTACGAGCTGTCTTCGCTGGGAATTGCAGATAGATGGCATAAGGTCTCCCTTTCGCTACGAAGGGATAGTGCGGGAGGCAGTCCTCCAATTGAAGTATCACCATCTTAGAGCAATTGCCCAGGAGCTGGCACAGCCGTTGGCCGAATATTTCAAGAGAGTGTCCCCACCGGGGGATATTCTTTTTCCAGTGCCTCTCCATCCACGGAGGCTCAGGGCAAGAGGATACAACCAGTCGGCTTTACTGGCAGAGGCGTTGGGAAAGTTGGTGGGGCTTCCTGTCGAGGATAGGGTACTATGGCGGTATGTTGATACCCCCCCACAAGCTCGTTCGGATGGGGCGACTCGTCGGAATAACGTTCTTGGAGCATTCCGTTGCAATGAGAAGGAAGTAGAATCCAGGAGCGTTATTGTTATTGATGATGTCTGCACCACAGGTGCAACTTTAAATGCATGTGCAGAAACATTAAAAATAGCGGGTGTTGCGTCTGTGTGGGGGGTAGCGTTGGCCAGGGAGGTGTGAACTAACGGATGGAATTGCGTATTGTTGGCAAGAATATGGATATCTCTCAAGAAGTGCGTTCCTATGTTGAGGATAAAGCTGCTAAATTGGATCGCCATCTTCCGAATATAGCACATGGATTGGTGGAGATAACTCAAGAAGTTGCCAAGTCTTCTCTGAATAGATATGTAGTTCAATTGACTCTAGTTCATTCTGGTGCTGTACTACGAGGAGAAGAGAGATCATCTGACATATATGCCGCAATTAACAGTGTTGTGGATGTTGTGGACCGGCGCATTGAGCGATACAAGGGCAAGCTGTATGAAAAGGGGAAGAAGAGGGCTTCTGCATTAGTGGCCGATTCTGAGCCGGGTGAGAAGAGGATCGTTAGAGAGAAACGGTTTGCTGTGGAGAGAATGTCACCTATACAAGCTGCTGAGAGAATGGAAATGCTGGGGCATGATTTCTTTCTTTTTCTTAGTGAGGCAGATGGGCGATTTAGCCTACTGTATAGGCGTCAAGATGATGATTATGGTCTTATTGAGGCCGAGGTGGGGTAGGGAGTGTGCTAATCTTCCATGTAGTATGGAAGTTAACCAGATAAGTGTGATGCATTATGAAGTCCATTCTTGAGCGACAAGATCCTTATGTTGCGGCTGCCTTAAAACACGAGGCGGAGCGTCAAGATAACCAACTTATTTTAATTGCTGCGGAAAACTATGCAAGTCCTGCTGTCCTCGAGGCACAGGGCTCTGTGTTTACCAATAAATATGCTGAGGGGTATCCTGGACATCGATACTATACGGGATGTCAGGACATGGATGCTGTCGAGGCGCTTGCGATACAGCGGGCTAAGGACCTATTTGGTGCGGATCATGTAAATGTTCAGCCGCATAGTGGTACACAGGCAAACTTGGCTGTGTATTCTGCCTTGTTAAGTCCCGGGGATGTCGTTATGGCCATGAGGTTGGCCGAGGGTGGACACTTGAGTCATGGTAGTCCTGCCAATTGTTCTGGACATTGGTATTGCTTCAGGCACTA
>JAXHVC010000164.1:0-7977 GCA_034189315.1 Chloroflexota bacterium
TATTTGCCTGCCTAATTCTTGAACCTCGGCTCAAGGGGCTACGCCTCGCCCTGTCCCGGTGTGGGGATAACACCAAGTTGTCGCATGAAACCCAAATCGTCGTTTATGTTCCAACGTTCTACCACCTTACCTTCGACGAAGCGGAGGATGGTGATGCCTGGCACATCTATCTGCTTACCGGTAGCAGGGATGCCCATAAAGTCTCCCAGGTGTGTGCCGCGTATTCTTACTCTAGCCACGCTCTTGTCCCCCTCGGCAATCAAATCCTCTAAAGTAACATGAAGGTCAGGGAAGGCACTTCGGCTATCGGCAATGGATTGTTTCAAACTTTCCCTGTCACACATCATGCCCGGTGGAACAATATGATTGATAAAATCGGTGGCGATAAGCTCGTCTGCTACTGCCATATCTCCCTTATCGATGAACTCCTCGATGAGGCGGCGCATCATTGCCTTGTTCTCTTCCACTGCCATCTTTTTCACCTCCCTTTTTGGTATTGGTATTTCTATCATCGCGTCCTACTTCGGTGCGCATATCACCATGTAACCAGGGTAGCCGTAGGGTGAGCTGTGCCCCATAAGCGGTAACTTCAGATCTAAATCCCCCTGGGACCCCTTTACTAGAGGGGGGAGGAAAGTCCCCCTTTTTCAAAGGGGGATTTAGGGGAATTATCTGCCCGATTCTACTTAAGTTAGCGCTTATGGAGCTATGCCCAACAATCCTTGATATATAGGGAGACCTCAATTGCCTAATGCCCCTCCATACCCTATTCCTCGGACTTCCCACACCTGTCTGTCGGGATAACGGCGGAATGAGGGTGATTATCACCATGCACTATGACGTTTCTTGTGCTAGCAGCATCCAACCGTCATCCCTCAGGAAAAGGCATGGGGAGCCTGTGAGATCAGGCTCCAAGTTTGTTTACTTGTTCAATCACATTGGGTATTGACATCTCTAGCACCGGCACCCACCAGATCACTACTGGTACGGCGGCCTGAATTTGAAGACTGGCTATGGATAGAGCATCGTTGTTTTCGACTTCCCAGATGGTTGTATTCATGGCTCGGCTGGCGCCGATCTCAGGCATGGGCGTCCCATGAAACGGGATCCCCTGAAACGTGTAAGAAGCAAGCGGTTTTGATCCTAGAGGGGGACTGTCCCATAGCTTAGCGGCAGCCTGCCCGACCTCCGCTGCCTTAGCCGATTCGTATAGAGTGAATCCTGCTACCTGCATCATATTCCTCCTTTGTCTGTATTGATACCGAATGCAAAAAGCGCCCAAGAGAGGTGGCTCTGGCATTTCCCTTTCCCACCTAATGTAATCGTGCTAATATATTTGTATTGCCTTCTTATGTGGAATTGCTCAGGAGCTGCTTTGTATGCCACAGCATTCCAGGTACAGCCACCTCGTTGGAACCACTCGTCTTCAGGGTTTTCTACCCCAGACCCCACAGACGATGGGACCAATAGCGCTAAAATCCGGCGAGCTCAGCAATGATATAATCGCGCCCATCTCTGCGTCGGTAATCAGACCATCTCGCACAGCGTAGTCCCGTATTTGTTCGTAGATATATGTCCATATAGAAGCCGCTGGATGGGTGCCATCCCACTCCAATACCGCAACACTTGACTGTACATCTGACAATCCTTGGTTGCGAAGTGCTGGCGCTACCTTACGTGCGTAATACGGGTCCCATCCAGCATAACTAAGTAGAGTCAAAAAAGCGTTTCGGCCACGATCGAATAGATCTGCATGCTCCTCTCTTTGAGCAACAAAGGATACATAATCAACATCTCCTATGAATAGCCATCCATCAGGTTTTATCGCATTCACCATGTTTTGCAGCGCTCGGTTCCTCTCCGGGAGGTATTCGAGTACAGCACGCGCATGCACAAAGTCAAAGTGATTTTCTTCTAGGGCGTCCCTAACGATATTGTGTTTGCGGACCTCTAGATTGGGCTCATTGACAGCTTCAAGGAATTTGGTCTCTACGTCCGTTGCCACAACTCGACCGCTAGGCCCGACCTTCTTGCAGAGCCAGGCTGCCATTGATCCTCCACCGGCACCTACGTCGAGGCAGGTACAGCCTTCCTGTATTCCGATGGATTCGAGAGACTCAATTGTGGAGGGGTCCCAAAGTGCTTCGATGACGGCAAGCCGTTCTCGCTCTGTTCTCCACTGGTCATCAAACTCGTATAGTCTTCTCATGCCTTCCTTCTTATCTTCATTATCAGAGTCTTGGATTGTGTAGTGAGATCCGGATGATGGTGCGCCGACAGGGCGCATCAAATTATTTTGACATCCGATGTGGCCCTTGTCTGTCGTCTAAAGTATGATTTTTTGTAGTCTTTTGGAGGACAAGGAGTAGTGTCGGCTTTGGTGATGAATATGTCCCGCTGTCAACCCTGTAGATATTAAGTTTCGAGGGAAGAATTCATGATACTAATCAGGTGTTTTCCCTCCTAGAGCTTGATGAGATCGCAACGTCGGACTTCACCATATGGATACTGGTTTTAGGGATTAGGTCAAACATCATCCGTTGGCCTCATGAGCAGAGACATGGTAAACTGATCGCATCAATACTCCTTAACATAATGAGTAACAAGGCTGATAACCAACGGCCACTATAGCTTGAGCAGGTTTGTCCGCATAGTGGTTTGCACCTGAATAGTCATACACCCGCATTAGAGGCAACCGGCCAATCACACCAGAATGAGGTAATAGCTCATGACCGAGAAGATTCTAGTTCAAGGCAACGAAGCAATTGGATGGGGAGCAATAAATGCAGGTTGTTGCTACTTCTTTGGCTACCCTATAACACCACAGAACGAGATCACAGAATGGTTTGCCCGAGAACTTCCATCGAGGGGAGGTGTCTTTGTCCAAACACAGTCGGAACTGGGATCGATAAATATGCTATATGGGGCAGCAGCAGCTGGAGCTAGGGCGATGACCTCTACCTCAGGACCAGGATGGGCATTGATGCAGGAGACCATGGCCCACCTCACAGCAGCAGAGCTTCCCTGCGTTATTGTTCTGGTACAAAGAGGCGGTGCTCCCGCAGCAGCAGGAACACGGCACGCACAGACAGACTACACCTCCGCTACTCGTGGTGGAGGGCATAGCGGATATAAGGACATCGTCCTTGCTCCTGCATCGGTCCAGGAAAGCCACGACCTAATGCAGCTTGCCTTTCACATGGCAGATAAGTACCGTAATCCCGTCATTGTCATGACCGACGCAATCATAGGACAGATGTCAGAGCCCTTAGAGGTAAAACCCATTGACTTTGGCCCACTCCCAGACAAGGACTGGGCACTGAAAGGCAAAGGGCAACACAAAGACGGCAAGCGCCGCTATGTTATGAGCGCACACGGCGTACTTGCCGAACCTCCCTTTTACATGGACTGGGTAGGCTTCGCCGAACACTGCGATAACAAATTCAAGCGGATCAAGGGAGCTGAAGTACGGTATGAGACACAGCAAGTAGAAGATGCAGAGCTGGTCTTAGTAGCATACGGCTATACAGCACGCTGCTCAGAGGAAGCCATCGTCAAAGCACGTGAAGAAGGTCTCAAGGTAGGATTGATCCGCCCCATCACCGTTTGGCCCTTCCCCTACGACGTGATAAGAGAAAAGGCAAACCATGGCTGCCAGTTCTTGGTAGTGGAGGATAGCACGGGACAAATGATAGAGGACGTCATACTTGGTGTAGAAGGGAAAGCCCCGGTTCACCTATTGGGAATCTGGGCCAGGCATATGCGCACAGTGGCAGGTATGATCACACCTGAGAGGGTGCTCGAAGAGATAAGGAAGCTAATGTCGGGAGATGGCCAATGAGCAATAGGGTATTAGTATCAGGTACTCCCACACAGTGGGTACGTCGTCCCGGAGGTAACATTCAGTGTGCTGGTTGTCACCATCCATCCGTGGAACGTCTCATCTGCGAGGTGGTAGAAGAGCTCGAGATCGCAGATAAAACCATCGCGATCTCCGGAGTGGGATGTAGTACTCGGTTCACAGTTCCAGTGGACCTCGATGGTCTAGTAACGGCCCATGGTCGTGCTCCAGATGCCGCCACCGGTATTAAACGTGTTCATCCCGATGCCATGGTATTCACGGTGCAAGGTGATGGAGATTGCATTGCAATTGGAGCGGGGCCGTTAATCGGTGCCGTATCTCGAGCAGAGAGGATCACTGTCATTATGGTGAATAACGCCAATTTCGGGACCACTGGGGGCCAAATGGCTCCAACTAGCCTTATGGGCCAGGTGACCGAAACCACCCCCCAAGGGCGAAGCGCCAGTACTGGCTACCCCATGCATGTACCTGAACTCTTGGCGACGGTCAAGGGAGTGGCATACTGTGCTCGATGCACAGTCCATACTCCAGCTAACTACCAGCGCACCAAGAAATATGTCAAAAGCGCTTTCCAAAAGCAGCTGGATAATGTGGGTTTCAGCTTTGTCGAGATTCTAGCAGCCTGCCCACCAAATTGGCGCATGAGTCCCATTCAATGTCTGAAATGGATAGAAGAGACCATGATCCCTGAGTTCCCCCTTGGCGAGTTCAAGAATGTGGACAAGATTGAGTGATGGTCTAGGGGATATATAAGACTCCAAGTTCCAAGCACCAGTTTCCAAATAAACTACATTATCAACAAACCCCTATAGCCGTTTCCTGTTTGGAATTTGTAATTCGGTATTTGGATATTATTTGAAAATTGGTGCTTGTAGTGTGGAATCCCAAATTCAATGGCCCTGATTTAACAACCCCAGGAGGAATCGCAATGGAACAGAGATGCGAAATAGTGATGACAGGGGTGGGGGGAAAAGGTGTCTTGCTGGCTGGTAGGATACTGGCTCAAGCCGCAATGTCACTAGATAAGCAAGTGGTTTGGCTCCCATCCTACTCTGCAGCCAAAAGGGGCGGACCATGTGACTGCAGCATTCTCATCTCTGACGATAGGATCCCCTCCCCAGTAATATCCAAAGCAGACGCAGTGATCGTTATGGACCCCAGCCAACTAGATACATTTGAGGGTAGGGTAAAACCCGGAGGCACCCTGATTATCGAAAGCGCAGGTCTGAAACGCAGGATTAATCGAGACGATGTAACCACCTTGACCATACCAGCTGTACAAGAGGCTGTAGCACTCGGAGATAGCAGGGTGGCCAACCTAATCCTGCTGGGAACCTACCTTGAGATGACAAAAATCATCCCCCCGGATGCTATTGAGAGTGAACTCGAAAAAATGTTCGGTGGTAAGGAGGAATTACTGGCTATCAATAAGAAGGCATTCAATAAAGGTGTAAGCATTGGGAGCCAGAGCAGCCAGTACACACCGCAAGAGACGCCGAGGCAATCAATACAAGGGGAGATCGTCATAGACGAGAAGCATTGCAGAGGCTGTGGCTATTGCGCCCATTTCTGCCCTAGAGGCTGCATCACAATCCCCGGTGATAAGTTCACCCCCGAGGGATATATGTTGCCAATTTTTTCCTCCCCAGAACAATGTACCGCTTGCGGAATCTGTAGTTGGATGTGCCCCTGTTTCTCCATAGAGGTATATAAGATCGAAGGCTAGTGTCTAATATGGGATATCCTACGCAAAATGGCAGGGAAACACGAAATCCAAATCTCTAAGCACTAAACAATACCAAATACCAAAATCCCAATGGCCAGGAAGTGGATGGTTTTTAACATTTGAGGTTTATATTTGTTCGGGACTTCGTGCTTAGGATTTAGTGTTTGGATTCTTGCTTCGACCATATCAATACCCTCTTCAGATTGGACATCATTGAGAAAAACCTCCTTTAAGGCTTAGGTTGTCGCCTTTTGTTTCGCACTCATAAATCAGCGACATACATGAAGAGCTCACATATCTTCCACAATGTTTACCTTTTGGTAAATGCCTCTAATAGAAACCATTTACCCTAATTAATTATATAAAACATATCTTTTGTTATATTTGGTTATTTCCTTTTACCTCACTGTAACCTTTTTGTTACCCATTTTTTACCACCCATTAACATTTTGCACCGTTTGTTGCCCTTTTTTTCAATGATGGAAATGTATAGTGAATCACAAAACATAGAGATGACGTTAGTCTTCCAACAAGAGAAGCCCTTAAGAAACAAAGAATCGCCATTAGACATCTGTTATCTCAAGACAGACCACTATATATATACCAGAGACATAGAGCATTTAACTCAAGAAAGGGGAACTCAATGAGAAATGGAGAAACTCAAAGAACAATCAGAATTCCCAGGTGGTCTCCGATAAGACATACAAAATGGGTAGCATTGTTAATGATAATGCTACTCATCGTTAGTATGGCATGCAATATGCATATCACAGCACAATCAGCACATGCCGATTCGGCATCGACTCTCGCATCGCAGGATTCCTGGATCAATGAAGATTCCCCAGGAACCAACTATGGCACTACTAGTACAATGCAAGTCGAAGAGGCAACATTTGGAGTAGATAAAAAGAAAGCTTTCATTCAATTCGATCTCTCGAGTATCCCCTCTGGTGCCATTATCACCTCAGCCACCTTAAACATCTACCTAGAAAGCGACTCTTTGCTGAATGTGAACTGTCACGTAGTAAACGATACGTGGACTGAGATAGGCATTAATTGGAGCAACGCACCTAGCTATAATGGCTCATACATAGGGCAGATCGATGGACAAACCGGAGGTGAATATAAAACGCTAAGCGGTCCGGCATTTACAGCAATCGTACAAGGATGGATCAATGATCCTGGTACCAACCACGGACTGGCTCTCGTGGGGCAAGCAGTAATCCCCTTAGGAACCTACACGGTTACCTTCACCTCAAGAGAAGGGGCCAATGTACCATCACTCGACATCATCTACACCCTTCCTTCATCAATCGGCGATAAGATTTGGAATGATTCAAATGGTGATGGTAATCAGGATATAGGAGAAGTAGGTATCAATGGCATTACAGTCGACCTGATCCAAGATACCAACGGCAACGGAATCATCAATAGTGGAGAACCCATTCTGGATACACAAACGACAAACGGTGACGGTTTATATGCCTTCACCCAATTGCTTCCTGGTGACTATATTGTAGAAGTCACCGATACTGGGAACTTGCTCAACGAATATGCGCTTACAGGCGGAACAAATCCTAGAGCAATTTCAGGTCTGGCATCAAACACCGATTATGTCGATGCAGACTTTGGCTACCAAGATGTCACACCACCAATAATCGCTATTGATTCACTAAACACTAACGACACCACACCTGAGTTGACTGGCACAGTTAACGATACAGCTGCAGCAATAGCAGTGACAGTCGATGGCAATGGATACTCCGCAAATAATAATGGCGACGGTACCTGGACACTGCCCGATAACACAATAGCTCCACCCCTTTCCCAGGGTGCCTATGATGTTGCGGCAAGCGCAACAGATCCCACAGGTAATCTCGGCACTGATTCCACATCCAATGAGCTAGTTATCGATATGACTCCCCCTACCATCACAGTTGATATCCTCACTACCAACGATACTACCCCTCAACTCACTGGCACGGTTGACGACACAGCAGCGACTATTATAGTAGCGGTCGATGGTGATGGATACGCAGCCACTAATAATGGCGATGGTACCTGGACACTGCCCGATAACACCATCACACCACCCCTTTCCCAGGGCACCTATGATGTTGCAGTAACCGCAACCGACACAGCTGATAATACAGACACTGATTCAACAACTGACGAGCTGGTCATCGACACTTCCGCTCCAGTAGTAACAGTTGATATCCTTACTACCAATGATACTACCCCTCAACTCACTGGAAACGTTGACGATCCAACAGCAACTATAGTGGTGACGGTTGACGGTAACGGATACACTGCCACTAATAACGGCGATGGCACCTGGACCCTGACTGATAACACAATAGCTCCTCCCCTTTCCCAAGGTACCTATAAT
>JAXHVC010000165.1:0-5688 GCA_034189315.1 Chloroflexota bacterium
CATTGGTGGACATAGGCACCCTCGCGCAAAGCATTTGTCTTGCTGCACTTCATCACCATCTGGGTTCCTGCATTCAGCAGCAAGGAGTGTTTTATCCTGATGTTGTTAAAGAACTTGCAGGGATTCCACAATCAAAACGTGTTTTGCTATGTGTTACCCTAGGTTATACTGATCACGATTTTCCCGCGAATCAAGTCCAGAGTACGCGAGAACCTATAGAACGTATCAGCACATGGATAGGTTTCGACTAGGTCGTTTCTAGATAACCAATAGCCCAATTCTGCTTTGACCTCAGACTCAATCCAGCTGACTTATTTGCTATTGCAAGCAAGATGTGCTGCTATCCAGTCTCCTTCTATACACTTATCTTCTCATTCAACATTGGCCCAACGGCCGGTTTACTCACTATCCAAACCACTGAGTTTGTCATTGACAACTCAATATGGTTCAGAATGCTGCGTAGTTAGCAATTTGTTACATATGCCAACAGTTGGGCCAAGTGATGGATATACAGATTTCATAACAAGCCACATACAAAAGTCCAAGGGGTAGAAAGGTGCACCAGATGTTATCGATAAACCCAACAGAATACAACTCGTGATTACTGCAAAACCCATTAAATTACACTGAGAAATTGGCAAGACGCATACATATATGGTATAACAATGCCTTCATTGAAATATAGAATGCGGCTAACGAAATGACGAACCTCAGCACATCAAGTCATAGTGCATCGTCATAATTCGCGTTGCCGCCTGTCAGCCCCACGCTCACTGTGGAAATGACCCAATTGGTCACTAGCTTAGTAACGCATAAAAAAGGAGAAATAATGGCACAAGTGAAATATGGCGACTGGGTACAAGTTCACTATACGGGCAGACTTCAAGACGGCCAAGTATTCGATAAATCAGATGGGCGCCCTCCGTTAGAATTCCAGGTAGGTGGTGGGCAGGTGATTCCAGGATTTGAGCAGGGTGTACTTGGCATGAATTCAGGCGAAACCAAAACGGTCACCATAGACGAGAAAGATGGTTATGGGCCTCATCGCAACGATATGGTGCTGCAAGTGGATCGCAGTGACTTTCCTTCCGGTGTAGTACCCGAGGTGGGCCAACAACTTCGGCTCCAGAGGGACGATGGATTTGCGTTTCTGGTCACGGTTATGTCGGTATCCGATACAAAAGTAACCCTGGATGCCAACCACCCACTTGCCGGAAAAGAACTCATATTCGATATTCAAATCATAGGGATCTCCGTTGAACCAACCATGGACCATAGTTGCGCAGGGTGTCATCACGACGAGATGTCAGGTTGCGAAAGTCAAAGCTGCTGCGAAGATGCATGCTGCCACCCTGACTCAGCGAAAGATTAGTCAGGCAGACGTTATTTATTCTGTCTCCCACCCACTAGATATGATAGGACAAAGCCATATAGTGATAAGACTCTAACCTATTTGCTAAGTAAACATAGATATGGATCTACCTTACCTATAGTAATTGGAGGACATAGCTACGTCTCCATTGATAGTCGATCCTAGATTATGCTTACACAGTCTCCAGGCAATAGCCTTCCGATCATACTGTACAGTCACTATCATTCATCCCCAATATTCGTATCGCTTGAATAAGATCCGCAATTTTTGTTATATTCACCCCTGTTAAGTTTATTTTAATTAATTTAACCTGAGGATGGTTATCACATGAGTATAATTCTCAAAGTATTCAGGGGTCTTGTTGTGATGATATTGGCCAGTCTTCTCGTCACAACCCTAGTCCTTACGGTCATCAACTACACAGTAAAAACCACGTTACTCGATGCACAATTTGTAAAAGATAGACTTAGCAACTCCGAAGTTTATGACCATGCAGAAGACACCGTGATAGAGATGGTGGGAGACGCCTTTTCAGAGCAAGCAGATGAATCTGTAGAAGGTGGGTGGCAAGCTGAGCTCTTCGAAGACACCATAGACGAGACGTTACAGGACGCAGATATCAGCACATGGCTACAGGAGCAAGTAGAAAACATCCTTGAAAACGAGCAGGTAGAGCCCAAAGAAGGTGTGTATCCATACTTTAAATCGGAGTCGGATGATCTCGAAATCATAATCGATATGAGATCATTCAAGAACTCACTCAAAACTAGTCTCGAGGATAACATCCAAGAAGCGTTTCAGGAATTGCAGGATAGTGGTGAGCTTCCTCAATTGGTTGCTGATAATCTCCCAGAAGGATATGAGCTTCCGGAAGGATTTGAAATACCAGAAGAATATCAGAACGGCTATCCCCTACCAGACGGAACCGATCTACCAGATGGAACCCCACTTCCAGAGGGAGTTGAAATAGTCGATGGAGTAGTCACCGTAGAGCTACCAGAGGAGCTTATCGAAGAAGCTGTAGATGCAGCATTCACCGAATTGGATTCCCAGTTAGAGGATGAAATAGACATCAGTCCCAGCGCAGCTGATCTACAGGACATAGAATCCACACGCGATACAATCACCGCGTTGGACACTTCGTTACCATATTTTTATTTATTAATTGGGATTCTCATGCTAGCCATCATAGTGCTTCTATTAATACCTTTCCGCGACATCCTCGGTAAGTTGGGAGCAATCCTCAGAACCATAGGTTTCGCTTTTCTCGCTGCTGGTATTGTTTGTCTAATACTAGGCTATGTTGGTGCAAGTTTACTACCAGATCAAATACCAGTGGAGGAGGTCACAGACAGCCTAAGAGACAGCACCGACACGCTAACAGAGAATGAGGAAGATGCCGATGAGGGAGGCATGGCAGACCTTATTGCGGACGTCCTCACTCAAGAGACCATAGAGGACTTCTTCTCCCATCTGCTGGCACCGGTAACAAGATGGGGCACAATACTATCAATATCTGGTGCCATCATGATCATCGGGTGGATTGGAATATTCATTGTTAATACAGCCGCTAAGAGCAAAGCCAAGACCAAAGATGAAGAAGACGATCTAGGACCAAAGAAACACCCCAAGGATATGCCCGGAACCTTTACAGATGAAACATCCAACATTTTTTCTAATAATCTCGATCAGACTCCCCCACCTAAACCATCTATAGACGATGATGAAGCCCTAGGCTATGATACGTATGAAATTCCTCCAGAGGAGATTCTACCCGAGGACAACACCATGGGAGGAAAAGCTTCATCCAAGGAATTCGCAAGTGACCAAGAAATCTCTCAATCTCTACTGGGGGATAGTGCAAATGACCAAACTCCTAATACTCCAACAAGCGATCAGCCAGTTAAAAAGCCTAAATCTCGCAGCCGATCCAAGCCCAAGACCGAGATAGATAAGTAATGTAATAGACTACAAGGGAGGTCTAGTAATGGATGACGTCAAGATACCACTAAGCGAGAAGGAGATGCCCACAAAATGGTATAACATCCAGGCAGACCTTCCCAAACCACTTCCACCGGTTCTCCACCCCGGAACAGGCAATCCAATTGGCCCAGACGATCTTGCTCCCCTATTCCCAATGGGCCTAATAATGCAAGAGGTGAGCCAAAAGCGCCATATTCCTATACCCGAGGAGATACTGCAGGTATATAGGATCTGGCGTCCCACGCCCCTTATTCGAGCCCGTCGATGGGAAAAGGACTTGGATACACCAGCAAAGATCTATTATAAGTGGGAGGGTGTAAGCCCTGCAGGTAGTCACAAGCCAAACACTGCGGTGGCACAGGCATACTACAACAAACAGGAAGGCATTAAACGCATCACCACAGAAACCGGAGCGGGACAGTGGGGCAGCGCACTCGCTTTTGCTTGTAACCTGTTTGATATCGAATGTAGAGTCTACATGGTACGAATAAGCTATGAGCAGAAACCATATCGGCGACTCATGATGGAAACATGGGGAGCCAAATGTGTACCCAGCCCGAGCAAAGAAACCGAGGCGGGGTCCAGCATTCTGGAACAGGATCCAGATTCACCTGGCTCGCTTGGCATTGCGATAAGCGAAGCTGTAGAAGTGGCAGCCAAAAACAAGGATACCAAATACTCGCTTGGGAGCGTCCTCAACCATGTCATGCTGCATCAAACCATTGTTGGATTAGAAACCCATAAGCAACTCAAGAAGGCGGGGGATTATCCCGATGTATTAATTGGCTGCGTGGGGGGAGGTTCCAATTTTGCAGGCTTCGTCATGCCCTTTATCCGAGACAAGATAGTCGATGGAAGAAAAACCCAGGTTATCGCAGTAGAGCCAACTGCATGCCCAACCATGACGCGTGGACTATATCACTATGATTTCGGCGATACTGTTTGTACTACCCCATTACTTAAAATGTTTACATTAGGACACAACTTTATACCAGCACCTATCCACGCTGGTGGTTTACGTTATCATGGCATGGCACCAATCGTTTGCCATTTGCATAAGCTGGGACTGATAGAGGCTAAAGCCTACCACCAGAATCCCTGTTTCGAGGCGGCAGTTAGTTTTGCCAGAGCGGAAGGCCATCTCCCCGCTCCAGAGACAGCCCATGCCATCAAAGCTACCATGGATGAAGCCCTCAGATGTAGAGAGTCCGGCAAATCCAAGGTAATCGTGTTCAATAACAGCGGGCACGGACACTTCGACCTTGGCTCATATGAGAAGTATTTCTCACGGCAGCTGGATGATTTTGAATTGCCACAGTCAAAGATCCAGGAAGCCCTAGCAAGCTTACCCAAAGTATAGAGCTCAGATTAGTATCATTCTACCTTGATGCAGTATGGAGGAAATCAACTACCTACCATATATGATAGATACAGCGTCTTTATAAGAAACTGTAAGGCCGAAATCCTGCAGTGAAGCTGAATTTGAACATAGGCTTTTGGGCACCACAAGCCAATTCAGTTACTCAAATGTAGAACTTCGGTTAGGCCTTTAGCTTCCTTTATGATTGAATTGCCGACTTTTAAGAATTCCCCTACATAACCCTTCACCCACCATTTATCTTTGGCAGATGGGAATCCTCGCTCTCATCGAGACTGAAGCAAGAGTGTCAGTCTACTCTCAGATGGATTACCGGTTACTATTCTTTTAGATTCCACGAAAAAAAATCCCCTTTTACGCTGTATAGCTAATAGCTCACACCGATACTCATTCTGTTACTCTTGGTGGAGCAATTTGATACCATAAGCCCACCAATCACAGCGTATCTAAGGGGCTTACTACACCCATCGGCCCCTTGTTTAATACATGGGTATATATCATTGTCGTACTGACATCGCTATGGCCAAGCAGTTCTTGGACTGTGCGAATATCCTGTCCCGCTTCAAGCAGATGAGTGGCAAAGCAATGGCGCAGCGTATGCGGAGTCGCATGAGCCGTGATTCCTGCTTCAGCGGCAGCCTTCTTGACTGCGCGCTGCACACGGATCTCATGCAGATGATGGCGGCGCTGCACACCACTACGAGGATCAGTAGAATATTCTGCAGCAGCAAAGACAAACTGCCACTTCCATTCATAGGGGGCATTAGGATATTTTCGGGCTAACGCCCCAGGAATCTCTACCTCATGCATGCCCTTATCTCTATCCAACTCATATTGATATCTCCGCCCATCAAGATGCTGGCTCAATTCAGGCTTGAGTGCAATTGGGAAGGGTACTCGTCTATCTTTGTCTCCCTTACCAGCTCTCACGGTGATCTCGTTCCGGTCAAAAGCC
>JAXHVC010000166.1:0-8086 GCA_034189315.1 Chloroflexota bacterium
CTGTGGCTTATCTAGATCCAAAGATAAGGAAAGCTATATCAACATTCTCTCGTGTACCCGATATTCAAGAAGGATTGGATAGATTACAAAACGACATTTATAATGGAGTATGGTGCCAAAAATATGGCCACCTTCTCAGGAAAGAAAGTCTAGATTTAGGATATAGGTTAGTGGTCTGTGAAAGGCCGTATTGACTACAACAAATTAGCATCCGAATACGCAAAGCACCGTCAGGTTCACCCTGAAGTCTTGCGATGTCTTCTAGATCAGAGTGGAATCAACAGCCAATCCAGTGTACTAGAGGTTGGATGTGGGACAGGTAACTACATAGTAGCAGTGAAACGCTCCATCAACTGTAGCTGTTGGGGCATAGATCCATCCAACCATATGCTCGCTATAGCGCGCAAAGCGTCATCAATGGATATTGGATTCAAGATAGGAAGCGCGGATATATTAGATTTTCCATCAGAGTCCTTCGATCTAGTATTCTCCGTGGACGTTATTCATCATGTCAACCGATACCAAACATTCTTTCATGAAGCCTATAGGATCTTAAGGACGGAAGGAAAAATCTGCACTGTTACAGACTCCGAGGAGATCATACGGCATCGTCAACCATTGTCCACCTACTTCCCAGAGACAATAGAAGTTGATCTGAATAGGTATCCCCCATTGAATGAGCTCATTGAGTCTATGAACCAGATCGGATTCCGTTCCATCTCTCAGGACGAAGTCGAATTCACCTACGCGTTAGACACCATTCAGCTTTATCAAGATAAAGCATTCTCTTGCTTACACCTGATTTCCAAGGAATCCTTCATCCAAGGAATTGAACACATGCAGAAGGACATTATTCATGGACCAATCCCATGCGTGCCTCGTTATGCACTACTATGGGCGAGCAAATAGCCCATATTCATAAATCTTAGAAGCTCACTGATCAAGCACTTCTGTAACACTAGTACCAGCTAGCTTGATTGATTCTAGGTTGTACTACCAAGATGTAGGTTAGTTAATAACAAGCGGATTTCATACATATCTATTGATCGGCTTAAGCCAAGCGCCACTATAGAAATAGAATACAAATGAAACACCTTGAAATCAGGTATCAAAAGGTAAGTGATGCAAAACGGTTTTTGGAGATACTTTCACATCCCGATTTCATCTACTTCCCCGTCAAACCAAAAGATGTTGAGGAACAAAAGGTATTTCTTCGTCAAAACAGGGAAAAACGAAGGAGCAATACGGAATATAACTTCTCGATTATTTATAAAGGCACCCTGGTAGGTGCAGTGGGTATTAAGATTGACCAACACAGAAAACACATTGGAGAGATAGGATATTTTATTGACCACGACTACTGGAACAAAGGGATAGCCTCTGGAGCCGTAGAGTTAGTTGAGGAATTTGCTTTCAATCAGCTACAGTTAACTCGTATCGAAATCGTCACATTGGAGAAGAATATAGCCAGCCAACGTGTTGCAGAGAAATGTGGATATCAAAAAGAGGGAATACAAAAAGGTAAATTACTATTCAACGGGGAATATCTCGATGCCCACTCCTATGCAAAGACAACATGAGCTAGACAAGAACAAAACGATGTACTTGAAAGGTATTCTGTTATCGCTGTTTACCAATAAGTTTGATTACAAGGAGAGTAACGTTGCTGCCATAATTGTAGCGAAAGACTTGGTCATGATTGAGGCAAGGTAAAAGGAAAGAATCTCTTAACGAATTTGTATACTAAGGATTTAAGTACTACGTAGATTATTCAGTTCTTATAGGGCTATGCTGTTAATATACCTATCCGACGACTAGTGGCCGCATCTTTGGCAGTGTGAAGCCAATCTCATTCAATGCCCACTCGAGCCCAGCTTGTAGGTCTCTTTTAGTTTCAATCGAACCGATCGCCGTATGCAGACTTACAATGGTCTGAGCTACTTCTGGCCTAATACCTGTTACGACACACTTCATTCCCAACAACCAGGCAGCTGCCACAGCACGAAGCAGATAGCCAGTTACCCGCGTATCCATCGTGGCAATACCAGTGACATCCAGAATCACGACCTCCGATTTGGTATCTACGATCCCGGATAACAGTATGTCCATTGTATGCCGTGCTCGTTCTTCATCCATGAAGCCAGTCAGAGGTAATACCAAAATGCGATCCCACACTTGAATGACAGGGGCATAGAGCTGCTTTTGCGATAACCTAAGTTTCTCTACCAACTCCGTCAGCTTCGCCTCAGACTCAGTAAGCTGCTGTGTCCTTTGCGCCACTTCCAAATCAACAACCGCTTTTGCCTCCTCCAAATCCGCATAGGCTTGTCTCAGCTCCTCCTCTGCCCTTTTGCGCTCAGTTATGTCAACAAAAGCTTCGACAAGAACATCTTCATCGCCAATAGTCATGGGTACTACAGTCTTTAATATTGGAATATACCTACCCCCTTGATCCAACAGTATTCTTTCCGAATTGTCTACCTTTTCACCGAGGTCTAATATAGGACAATGGTTTTCCTCTGCCGGACAAATTCGATAGTGGCAGGTCTGACCCAAAATCTGTTTCTTTGAATTCACTCCAACCATTTCCAGTGCGGTCCGATTCACCATTCGTACCTTCTTGTCTCTACCAACAACGATTACGCCGACAGGCATAGACTCCAAGATGTTCGTCGTATCATTTAGAGCCCTATTCAGCTCTGCAGTACGTTGCTCTACCCTATATTGAAGCAGTTGTTTAGCATCCTCTAGCTCAGCCATCAATTCCGCAGCACGAGCATTCGCATCGGCCACCCCTTGAGCCTGAAGTTTGAGCTTATCATTCTCCTTACTCAAACGCGCGTTCTCTTCACGCAACGCTGCCAGTTCAGATTCAAGGGTATTAGGATTAACGGAGCCAATACGTGCACCTACTTTTCCCACTTTCACTACCCTCTCATAGTCTACTTCAATAGCCTCTCTACACAGATCAGAACGTAACTGTCGGAACAGCTCCCATACGTGCAGCAACAGCAGTAAGTCCAGCGACTCCAATGCCACTGCGTATGCTACCCTCACTCACTGGTAGGGTACAACCATTGCTGAGACATCCGGAGCAAACCTCAATTTGCCCACCGTTCTCCAACAATACACTTACATATTCGGCAACGGATTCGAAACCCGGTAAAGCCACCTTATCATTTTCATGGCTATCCATAGCCCAAACAGAACCACGCATTGCCAGAAAGACCACAACCTTCATACCAGAGATGGCACCAGAGACTGCCGTGGCAAATCCCAAAGCTGCTCTATGCAAATCCTCCTCACCAGAAGCTATAATGATCTGAAGATCGTACGTATCGCCTTTTTTCTTGCTACTTCCCATGAAGCCCACCTTAAATGAACAATGTGATCTTGGAATCGCTCGCGTCACCCATATAAGCTCCCACACCACCAAATTCTAAACCGTCGATTAATTCTTCTCTCTTTATCCCCATTACCCCCATCGACATCTGGCATGCCACCATACGCACCCCTACCTCTCTAGCAACATCAATAAGCTCAGGAAGCTTCTCTACATTGTTCTTATTCATCGCCTTCTTGAAAAACGCTGGACCAATACCTAGCATGTTCATTTTAGATGTCCCCACCTTCCTTGGCCCCGAGGGTAGCATGAAGGCCATCATTTTTTCCATCATTGGCTTCCCTCTGAAGATAGTAGTCTTTTTCAACGCTACCAAGCCCCAGAAGGTGAAGTACATTGAAACCTCCATGTCCATCGTCGCAGCACCCGTAGCGATGATGAAAGCCGACATTAGTTTATCCATGTCTCCACTAAAAACCACAATCGTAGCTCGATTCGACAATGCCTGCATTTGGGGATTGGGACTCACACTGAAGCTTTCGCCGATCGATCTCCTAAGGTCATCAAATTCTGCAGCTACCCTGGCTGTAACTAAGTCGTCTATGTACTTGTAGATGGTTTCATTATCTTGTAGGCCACGGACCTGGACTGGGCTCATGACAAACCTTATCCTTTATCAGATTTCTGGATTACAGCAGTTTGCACGGATCCGTCTTCACGAAATTCCACCAGCTTATGTCCCATCTGCTTAATCCATGCCTCAACATCGGTTTTAAATGCTGGATCCGTAGCTTCAACGGACAGGACCTGTCCACATGAGAGCCCCTTCATCGCCCTACTAATCGCCACCAAAGGCATGGGACAATTCATTTGCTTACAATCGAGATGTTGATCCGCCATGGCTGTCTTCTTTGCCAATTTACCTCCTTTGCTATAAGGTCAGTATCTAGGCTGATATATCTACAACAGCTCAAGACTTAGAATCCAGGTTCAGCTAGGTTGTCACACTAAACTATATTTTAACTCATATCAGTGTATCATATTATATCTATCTATACTAAACAACCGGTTGCATGCAATCCCTAGTGTAGAAATGATAAAACCATAAGATCGTTGCAGCTAGTAATAACGTACTATTCACCCTTCCGAGCGTAAATAATTCCTTAATCCTCAAATAATGGTATAGAACAATTTATTTTACTGATAGATTTACAAACAGTAATCATTACCGTATAATTCTTTACACCTTACATTAATTCTATTGGATGTGCCTGTTGCATAGCACTTTAGGAGACACAATCCAATAGACACCGCTTTTGACAAGTCGCAAGGTATAGCCATGCGAACTAGTTATCAGAAGTTGGTCATTTGCTACCTCGTATAGGGTAAGCTATAGCTTATTCTCACAGATGTTAGGCACACATTCCCTTGGAGCCGTTGTACACTGGCGAATCTCGTTCATCTCACTAAAGACCACCTGTCACAGCGTTTCCAATCATGACCTTCTCAGGCAAGTTAATGCCCCCTCGACATCTCTTAATGGATAGACAGTTCATTACGAGTTGCGATGGTTCATCATCATTAGCCCCCCAACACGAACCACGCCATAGTTATCATTATCGGTCACCGATACTGAAGCGTACGAGAACCGATGTCTAATATGGGCATCGACGAATCACGATCAGCGTTTCTTGTGTAGTGCATAATCCGCCATTACAAAGAGGTGCATTTTGAATAGCGTAAAAGAACGGGAGCAGATGAAGAAAGACATCGCAATAGGAAAACGTCGTTGCCCTAGTAGCCCAGCGTACCTCCCTGCCCCTACTAAGATAATCCGCTATGAAGAAATACTCATGCTAACTAATGGATTATACGTCGATAAATACGTTCCAATACGCAATTCTGACGAGATGCATGGACTTCTTATCAGCAAGCGAGGCAATGCCCAAATGCACGTTGGCAGGGAGTTCGAACCTGCAGATCAAGGCCACAAAGTCGTACTCATCTTATACGTCGACAAACAGCCATACTATAGGATAGATACCGGTATACATGAGAGGATGCTCTCACTTGCGGCAGTCAAGACATGCACAAATGATGCCAGAGTCCTAGTCTCTACGCTCGGACTTGGGGGAACAGTTGTAAAACTGGCCTATAGTAACAAACCAGTCTCAATACATGTATGTGAACCTGAACACGATGTAGTAAGGCTAGTTTGGCCTCGGTTGGTTGCTTGGTGCAGACAAAAGGGATACCGCCCTAAGCTATCACTCCAATGTTGCGATGTAGCAAAGCACTTGCAACAAACCAAACGACGTTATGACTATATCTATCTCGACATATGGCCCTCACCCAACGAATATAACACCTTGGAATTGAAGAAGCTGGCTAGAAAAAACCTATTACCCAAAGGCCATATTGCAACTATCGCTGCTCGACAAGCACTTACTCCAATAGACCAGGGGATAGGAGCTTTCTCATAATGCAGACTACTATGCGTTACCAGAGGACTGTCAATTGTGTCTCGTACTTCGCTGGTGGGAAATCGCCTGCGGTGAATCTTTAGGAGGAAAAGACAATTCGTTGGCCATCAGACAAATACAAAAAAGGGAGGACGATTTATGACAGAGGCAGCTGCAGCAGGGAAAGAAGAAGTCAAGGAAGCATGGTGGTGGGAAGCACAAAACAAGCGATCAGCAAGGTTAGACTATCTAAGAAAGGCGGTATGGTCCAAAGGCACGACAGGGGGTGAATACCTTCCCGGAGTCAAGGCCGGTTTGGACAAGCTCTATTGGTACACCAAGACTTTTAAGGAAACCGATGGCCTACCCTGGGTACAAAGACGAGCGCGAGCCCTCGATGCATTGTTGCAGAATATGCCAATCTTCATCGTCGATCATCAGTGTCTACTGGGTTATGGTGGTGCAAGACCTAACGAGCTAGAGTGGTATACCGAAGTTTCCTATATTCTAAATGAAGAAATCTACTACGACACAACCAAGCTCGTTCCCGACGAGGAGAAATCATGGGTTCGACCATGCCTCGACTACTGGAAGGATAAGTGCTTCCAAGTTCAGTGTGAGAGACGCATGGGAGAAGAGGAGTTACAGTCACTCAGGCTTGGCCCCGCTTTCGGCGGAGCACATATGGATGGCACACGCACACCAGTCTACGACTATTCATTCGTAATGGACCATGGTCTCAATGGAATAATCAAGATGATCGATGAAAGGATGGAGGAGACCGAGAACATTCTCTGCTCTGGTCCTGCTAATCCCAATACGCTTCATCTTCATGATAAGATGGACCAATGGGATGCCATGCGACTCACTGCAGAGTCCGTGATTGCCTATGCCAACAGGTATGGCCGATTGGCTAAGATCATCGCAGAGAATTTCGAGACAGACCCCCAACGCAAAGTCGAACTACTCAAGCTATCTGAAATCGCCTTCAAGGTACCAGCAAAACCAGCCGAACACCTTCATGAAGCACTGCAATGCGAACGTTTTGTTTCCTATCCAGCCAGGTTCTTTGAAAGCCTGGGGCCCGCAGGTTCTGAGAGGATCGATCAGCTGTATTGGCCCTACTACCAAAAAGATGTACTAGAGGAGAAGACTCTCTCAAGGCAGGAGGCTGTGGAGCTCTTTGGAGAGAATAACCTCAAGCACTACGAATGTACCATTGGGCCAATGTCCCGATTCTTTAGGGCCGCATTCCAAGGGGCTCCGGTCCACCTCCCCACTCTAACTATTGGGGGTGTAGATGAAAATGGCAGAGATGCGTGCAACGATTTGACCGAGGTCGTATTAGAGTCATCTCGTCTCACTCGAGTTGGAGAACCGTCCTATATGTTCAGGTATCACCCAGGAGCATCGCTCTCTGCTCTCAAGTCGGCCTACGAGACCATACGCCAAGGCATGGGATTCCCCTCCTTCCAGCACGAGGGAGTTTCCACAGATACGTTGATGCAGAATTTCGGGGCAACCCTGGAAGAAGCCCGTAGCTATTGCAACGTAGTCTGCATGTCTCCAGGCGTCGTCAAAGGCAGAGGTGGACAGGGGGTTAGATATGCTTGCCCAGCGGTGATCAGCCATAAATGCCTGGAACTCGCTTTCTACGATGGTTATGATCTTCATCTAAGCAGACTCCAAGTTGGATTACCTACCGGAGATCCATCGCAATTCAAGACATTCGATGACTTCTTCGAAGCGTTTAGGCTACAGATGAGAAATGCCTTAGAAATCGCATGTCGTACTAGAAACAAGCATAGGTATATCGAAGCACAATATCTCCAAGCCCCATTCGGATCCTGCTTGTTCAAACGCTGCATCGATGCAGGTATCGATATGGTAGATGCTCGCAGTGAACCGCTTGGTAACCCATGGTTGAGTGGTGTAGTTCACGCAGATACGTCCGATAGCGTCTACGCAGTCAAGAAGCTTGTGTTCGATGATAAGAAATATACTATGGAAGAGCTAGTAGAAGCGCTTAAAGACAACTGGGTAGGCCACGCTGAGATGAGGCAGGACTTCCTCAATGCTCCGAAGTTTGGCAATGATATAGCTGAGGTCGACGATATGGCCGCTCGAGTGTTCAAAATGGTCTCAGAGGAAATAGGAAGGAACATCGAGTGGAGTGGAGCCAAATGGATGGCATTACCCGAATCTGCATCTGCCTGGTCTTCCGCAGGCACTATGATTGGTGCACTACCCAATGGCCGAAGACTCGGAGATTGTCTCTATG
>JAXHVC010000167.1:0-12512 GCA_034189315.1 Chloroflexota bacterium
ATATACTCCTTTTCTCTGTGAGGAAATTCTATGACAGAGGTGGGGGTGAAGCAATCGGATTGAGGCTCAAAAGCTCGAAATCTGAATCTGAAAAAGGTGGCTGTTGATATTAAACGGCCTCCCTTCGTGCAGGAGGTGAGCTTTATCGATATACGGATTGATAGCCTACACACAGGCGCACAACAAGCCAAGGGTACAGTTGTGCTTATCGATGTGTTCAGAGCATTTACCACAGCTGCCATTGCCTTCCGCAGAGGAGCAGAAAAGATTATCATGACGGCCGAACCGGAGGAAGCCCTGAAATTACGCGAAGAAGGGATTGGAGAGCTATGCGCGGGAGAGGTGGGAGGCAAGCGTCCCCCTGGTTTTGATTTCGGCAACTCACCATTTGAACTCTCTCAGGCCGAAGTGAGGGGCAAAACCTTAATACAATCCACTCGGGCAGGGACGGTCGGTGTTACATTGGTACAAGCATGCGAGGCCATCTACTTGGCCTCCCTGGTCAACACGATGGCAACAGCTGAGACCATACTCACCAACAAACCATCGTTAGTAACCATCGTGGCACTTGGACAGGACGGACTAATTCGTACGGATGAAGACGAGATGTGTGCTCTCTATCTCAGGAACCTATTACAGGGACGCAAACCAGACTATGCCGCCATCCGAAGCTTGGTACTAACAGGAGCAGAGGCTACCAAATATGCCAATCCCGAGCTACCTTACTTCCATCCAGAGGATTTAGTGCTTGCACTTAAGATTGATTCCATCGATTTCGCTATTCAAGTGAAGAATGAGGATGGACTACTCGTAACCAGGCCACAACCAAGCTTGAAGTGATTTGATACCGTAGCTAGAATTAGCTAATCACCTATGAAAGAAAAGCCTCAGGGTTTAATATATTCACATAGCCAGATCCTTTGTAGATTCCACCCTACTTCCCACCCTACGGTTGCCAGCATAGTGTGACATCGGGAGAGACACACTCCGGATTCGAGCAAAGCTTGTCCCTGATAAATCTGATCGCTCTATCCCTTCCATGGATTACGGTACGGTCCGTACCCATAGAGGCAAGCACGTGGAGTTGCCCTAAATTAGGTCCGTATACAGTGTACTCACAACGAGGGCAGGCAGAGGTCAAAGAATGCCATATAGAATCGATTGCCCCTGAAGCCGAAAGGCCAGTGTTTTGCAAGCCATCCATCAATGCTTGATAAGTACTCTGAAATTCACCTATAAGCACACGACAGCGGACTACACTGCCTGCAACCGCATCGTTGACAAACTGCTGCACATCGGTTTGATTTGAAGGCAATGGGTGCCTCTGGGTAAGTTCAAGGTTATTCATTGAACTAAGGTGACCGGGTAGAAGCTTCATAGCTCGTTGGTAACATTCCACAGATTCTTGGAGACGTCCACTTCTCTGAAGTGCAATACCCCGGTTATTCCACAACATAGCTGCTATAGAGTTTTGAGAATCTGTCTGGGATGATGCTTTAGTCAATTCTGCACAAGCATTGTCATACAATCGAATCGCTTCTTCATAGTAGCCTTCACGCAACAACCCATTCGCCTTGTTGTAACTGGCCACAAGATTCGGCACTACCACAATCCCCTTGGTCAAATCATCATCTAAGGTCTGCATCTACATAGTCCTTTCTATCGTTCCCCCAATCGTCATCACTTCCCAAGATAACTTACCAGCCTCCTAACATCAAATACGCCACACTTCACATATGCACACCGTAAGTATATACATATTCTAGTGATCTCAACCTCAACTAACGTCGTAGGAATAGAACATATCTCTATGGACGCCACCCCTTTGACAGACTCCGTGCAATCAACATCCTCTGGATCTCGGAGGGCCCTTCGGTGATACGCATCACACGTAGCTCTCGGTACCACCTTTCAAGAGGGAGGTCCTTGGTTAAGCCCAGGCCCCCAAAAACCTGTATACACTTGTCCACCACCCTATAAGCCATCTCGGTAGAATAAACCTTAACCATCGGAGCTATATCACGGACATCTACACCCTGGTCAAGTTTCCAAGCCCCCTCCATTGCCAGCAGGCGCGTAAGATGAATCTCAATAGCCGAATCCACGAGCATCCACTGTATCGCCTGCCGACTAGCTATCGGTTGTCCAAAGGTAACACGTTGCTGAGAATAGTTCGATGCAAGATCCAAGCTCCTAGCAGCCCGTCCTACACAAGACATAGCAGTGAAGAACCTCAGTTTACTCAGCCCCCCTTGCAGAATATCCCAGCCAGAACCATCCATTCGCTGCTTATCACCAACACGACAATCAACAATGGCAATCTCTGTAGAATACTGCGGCCGGAGTACGGGTATGATCCTCTCCACATTGAAACCCGGGGTACCGGCGTCTACAAGGAAAACAGTATGGCCCCCTCGTCCTTTACTCTTATCGGTTACAGTAGTAAGCAGGAAAAAATCGGCCCGATCACCCATAGTACAGAACCTCTTGGTTCCATTGATAATCCACCCATCCCCATCCCTAACTGCGCTGGTCTGAATAGCAGCAGCATCGGCACCTGCTTCTGGCTCAGTGTTCGCTAATGCCATATGTTTCTCCCCATTTATCAGGGGAGATAGATACCTATCCTTTTGGTACTCAGAAGTGTTAGTGTAGAAGTGAGGGAAGATCATATTCACCGGAGTCCAAATTGGAGTGTAATGAGAAGTGCCAATAGTTGTCTTGGAATTCTCCTCCGCCACCACACAACAGCTCACACAGTCCAAACCAGCTCCTCCATACTCCTCTGGGACCTCCAAAGCCCAAAGCCCCATTTCCTTCACCGCGGCTCTCAATCTGGCAAATGTTTCTGGGGGAAGCTCGGTCCAATCCGGGTCTATCCGCATCATTTCCTGTTCCACAGGGATACATTCATTGTTGACAAACCGCCTGGCAGAATCCTGCAGCATCTTGGTCTTTTCGGGGACTGTAAAATCCATAGTCATCCTTTCCTTCCTGCCTATACAATTCCTAAATATACTGAGATCGATAGGTGAACACTAACCACATCTCATTATATAATGGACCACACTATGTCAACATCCATCACGCAACAATACCTCGGCAGTTTACCAGGCCGAAGCAAATAACTGAGTCTCATTAAAACACCAATCGGGGAAATAAAGGAGCATTAATGTCTTTCAAGGCGATAATGACTATTCCGTTTGCATATTCCGGGATACCACATGACGAAAAAGCGTACCAAGAGAAAGGAATAGAATTCAACAAGGTCGCTTGCGCCACAGAGGATGAGATCATTGCAGTAGCATCAGAGGCAGATGCCATAATTACTGGTCTTCAACCCTTCGGAAGAGGAGTCATCGAAAGGCTGGATAGGTGCAAGTTGGTCCACTGCATAGGTATTGGATATGAGGGTATTGATGTTCAGGCAGCCACCGAACACGGGATTTGCATATCTACACCTGCAGATTACTGTCTAGAGGAAGTATCGGATCACACAATGGCGCTTATCCTTGCTTGCGCCAGAAAAATCACACGTCTAGATAGGGCAGTCCAAGCAGGTAAATGGGATTCTGCGGAGAAGCCAGAGATTCGGGCAAAGGTGTACTCCCCTATGTTCAGATTGAAAGGACAGGTTCTGGGATTGATTGGCTTTGGGAACATCCCCAAAACACTAGTTCCCAAGGCAAAAGGCTTCGGGCTGCAGGTAATTGTACATGATCCCTATATCCCTCAAGATGTGGCTGATCAATATGGAGTGGAACTCGTTGAGCTAGACCACTTGTTAAGCAATTCGGACTTTGTATCCTGTCATGCTGCCCTCAACACACAGACACGTAATCTGCTTGGTTTGGAACAATTTAAGAAAATGAAGTCAACGGCCTACGTCATCAACACGGCACGGGGAGGCCTCATCGATGAAAAAGCCCTCTACGCGGTACTTTCCGAGAAACTCATTGCCGGAGCCGCACTAGATGTTCTCGAAAAAGAGTCATTCTCCCTCAACAATCCATTGGCGGAGTTCGATAACGTAATCATCACCGCCCATTCTGCACACTATTCGGAGTTCTCTGCACAGGAGATACGAAGACGTCCCTTCGAAGAAATGTCTCGAATTATTGAAGGAAAGTGGCCTCGTTGTCTCCTGAATCCCCAGGTCAAAGAAAAGTACGTTGCTAGATGGGGTGTGATGAGCGAGGTGTAGGGCAAACATAAAATGGAAAAACATAGAAAGAATGAAATCCGTGATCCCCCGCTCCTAAGCCCTGAGACAATAGATTAGGAGGATTTTACATGGTAGCTCCTCTGGAAGGAATTCGAATTCTAGACTGGACGCAATGGCAAATGGGCACAGTGGCTACTGCCATGCTTGGCGATTTGGGAGCAGAAGTAATCCATATCGAGGATCGTGAGCGAGGCGATCCAGGCCGCGGTTTGACCACAGCTCGTGGTATATCCCTAACTCTAGCCTCTGGCAAAAATGCCTACTTCGAATACAATAACCATGGCAAGAAAGGCATCGCCATCGATCTCAAGCGTCAGGAGGGTACGGAGATAGTATATCGCCTGGTGAAGAATGCCGATGTCTTTGTCCATAATTTTCGCCAGGGGGTGCCAGAGAGACTATCCCTAGGATATGACATCTTGTCCCAATACAATCCACAACTGATCTATGCAGCCCTCTCAGGATATGGGCCTAAAGGTCCAGAGTCACACGAACCAGCCTTTGACTACCTCGGTCTGGCCAGATCGGGAATGATGACAATTGCAGGGGAACCCAATAGCCCACCCGCTAGCTTTGCTGGGGGTATAGCCGATCAGATGGGGGCCATAATGGCGGCATATGGCATCCTTGCAGCATTAACTGCAAGGGAGAGACTTGGCATAGGCCAGCAAATAGATATTTCACACTTGGGAAGTATGACAACGCTCCAGGGATTAGGAACGGCCCTCAGGCTATCAACCGGGAAGGACCTCCCTCGAGAGTATAGACACAAGGTCGCCAATCCGCTATGGAATCATTATCTATGTGCCGACGGGAAATGGATCGCCCTCGGTATGTTGCAGCCAGATAGACAATGGCCTAACCTATGTAAGGCACTGGTAGTCGAACATCTGGAGAACGACGACAGATTCGATAGCGCCGAAAACCGCCGCAAGAACAGCGAAGAACTCATAGGGATAATCGATAGCATCTTCGTCACCAAGACAAGCAACGAATGGATGGGTATCCTCAAAGCTGCAGGTGATATCGTTTGCACTCCAGTGCAAACCATTTCAGATCTTGTCGATGACCCTCAAGTTTTGGCCAATGAATACATCGTCGAGGCCAACCATAAAGCATTTGGGCCTATAAGGTCGGTGGGAGTCCCCATTCAGTTCAGTAAAACACCAGGAAAGGTGAATCCCGCGGCACCGGAGTTCGGCGAACACACCGAAGAGGTACTCATCGGAATTGGGGATTACACGTGGGAAGAGATCGGAGAGCTGAAGGAGAAGGAAGTCATCTGAGACTGATTTCACTCAATTAGGAGTTATGCGCTAACTATAGCCCCATCCAATGAATAGCATCCTATACAACGGAGTATCGGTAGCTTCTAGCCCAGTATATGGTATTCCAAAAACGGTTACTCATTCCAAATCACAAACGTTGAGACAAGCCAAAATCGCCCAGTTAGCAGCAGCCAGGGTAAAAATGGTATCCTCACTTGCATACTGTCATTACACCTACAGCCTCTCTGAAAAAAGCCACCAACCAATGCACTTACTAGCCAAGGTGATACGAAAAGAAGGAGACAAACAGATGGATTTGAAAACCGTTATCATTAAAAAAGATGATGGCATCGCCACAGTAATTATGAACCGCCCAGAGGTCCTAAATGCGGTGAGCACCGAACTGATTTCCGATATGTCTATGGCACTCGATGACGTCGCCAGTGATAAAACCCTGAGGACAATGGTCCTTACAGGTGCCGGCAGAGGATTTTGCGCCGGCGCTCAGATAGTGAAGGGTGAAGGAGAGATGCTAGCAGACCTGACCTCGCAACGAGCAGAAGGTATACGTCAAGACATTCGAGACGTACAGGTACTCATACGTAAAATCTTCAACATGGAAATACCCACCGTCGCTATGGTCAATGGTCCTGCAGTTGGAGCTGGATTCAGCTTCGCATTGGCTTGCGATATGCGAGTGGCCTCCGAAAAGGCTCGATTCAGAGTGGCCTTTACAAAGCTGGGACTTGTCCCTGGAACCGGAGACACCTGGTTACTACCACGTCTGATTGGTTTGGCTAAAGCAAAGGAGATCATATACCTAGCAGACTTCATCGAAGCTCCAGAAGCTGAAAGAATTGGCCTGATCACCAAACTAACAAGCAGTGCGAACCTAGAAAGCGAGACTATGGCTCTAGCTTGCAGGCTAGCTCAAGGGCCACCCATAGCCCTCAAGCTTGACAAGATGCTCATGCATAAGGGAGCTAGCTTGGACCTAGATGCTGCCCTCGAGATGATAGCTGCTTGCACTCCCTCCGCACTCACCTCCGAGGATATGAAAGAAGGGGTTCTCTCATTCAAGGAAAAGCGGGAACCAAGGTTCCAAGGCATATAGATAACCAACTATTATGAAGAAGGAGGGTATATCACTACTCCAGTTGGGAGTAGAACTCACCTGGACCAAGTTCTTCGAATGTTCCTAAGGAATACAGGTGCTTCCGCATGTCAACACATAGATGGCACTTGGAAACATAACCTCCAGGATTCTCTATGTATCCATGGTCGTGAGAAAAACGGAAGAACCCTCGAAAATCCTGCTCCATAAGATAGCTCAAAACCGGATGCTCACTTAAATCCATACCTTCTCTGTATAAGCTATACAAGTTGTGCCAATCACCCAGGGAGACCCCTCCACAATATCCTGGTATACAATTACCATAATTATCGAAATGATTATGCCAGTTTCTCAAAAGAGGTGGCTGGCATGACTGATCAAGGAAGAACTCTGACGAATACCTGCGATATAGCCAACTCAAGCTGTAGGAAGCTCGCCCCATTAGAAACATCTCCACACGACGAGCCAAATCCTCGTTTGTTACTAAATTCAAGTAGTCTTCAATTGAGATCTTGCCTTTGAGTCCCATTCTCTTAAATACCTGGTAGTAGTTAGCCTGATACACCATGGCATTATCGCCAAACACATCCTGGGCAATCCTAATACACCTTTCCGTCCTTTCAAAGGGAACGAATTCCAGATAGTAAGGATTCACAGAGATCATGATCCCCTTCATCCCAGCTTTCCTAAGCGCCACTAACTTTTCCCTAGTTACTTGGTCACTTGTACACCAGAAACAATTAGTCTCTACAAAGGTTGAGGGAATCCTCAGTTCCTCCGACAGCTCCACAGCTTTTAGCAGCAAATCGAAGTCAAGAAATGGTTCCCCACCAGAGAAATGGAGCCCATGATTCAATGATACGTTGTTAGGTCCATATGGACTGGGTTGAATCTTCCCTGCTATTTGCCTCAGCAGAACATCCAGCTCTTGTTCGGATATCCATTCTTTCCATTTGGGAGAACAAGCATACATGCAATGTCTGCATTCCGCGCTGCATTGATAGGAAAGTATGATCCCGGCTGACATGGTTTCAGGTGGCAGTAGTCTCCTTGTCACACCCTTTCCCCATGCTCAATATGTCCCTTGTTCAATATCCGGCCCTTATACGATCATGCTCACACATTACGCAGAGTTGCCATTGTTCTCTCTATACTCACGATACGCCGCCAGCTTCGAGAGAACATATGCTATCTGATCTGGCGTATCGTATATTGGAACACCATTGCTCTCAAGCATTTTAACCATCTCCGATTCATGGCACGTCAACAAAGAGACACCCACTATCGGTTTGTTGTACTTCTCCCTCAATTCAATGAGGTCTCTAGCAAATGCCTTCTCGGTCTCACCCATAACCCAGACTGCCATTGTCTCAAAGGTTTTCCTAGCTTCATCCGTCAGGCGAGAAGCTACAGGCTCGAATAGGGAAGAGAATGTAGGAGCTAAACATATTGCGCTATCGATATCATCTTGGCGTAGTAGGACCTCCAAGGATCTGGTAATATCTCTCAGATCGGTAGTACCACCAGTGACATCCACCGGATTACCACGACTCCAGAAATACGGTAGGAAGGCATCAAGGTCTTCACATGTCTGTTTGGTAAGAGTGGCTAATTCCAATCCATGCCGCACACACGCATCGGCCATAAGCACTCCCAATCCACCCTGAGCACTCACCACAGCAACCTTTCTCCCCTTGGGAAGTGGTAATAAGGAGAACCCCTTCACCACATCGATGGCTTCTTTGGCACCAGACACATTAACAATCCCCGTCTGAGTACACATGGAATCAAACACCTTATACGATCCTGCTAAGGAACCGGTATGGGAATTTGCAGCCTTCGCTCCTTCTTCGGATGCACCCCCCTTGAGCACCACAAATGGTTTGTTCTTGGTCAATTCCTTGGCAGCTTTGAAAAACTCATCTCCATCCCTCACCCCTTCTATAAATGCCACTACGACCTCTGTATCAGAATCATGCGTATAGTACTTGATGAAATCCTCAGTGTGGAGATCCGCTTCGTTGCCACTACTGACATACTTGCTAAATCCAACACCCTCGGCCGATCCACCCAACGCAAATACAGTTGCCAAGGTACCACTCTGTGACACAATGGACACGTTGCCAGGCAAAGGAATGGTAAAATTGATGGTAGCAAAGAGCCTACAAGAGGTACTACCTATACCCATACAGTTGGGGCCAACCAACCTCATGCCCTTTTCTCGAGCTAAGGCCACTATGTTCTTCTGCGTGTCTATTCCCTTTTGGTCAACCTCTCCAAATCCCGCAGAGATGATTACGCCATACTCTACACCAGCTTGAGCGCATTCCTCGACAACCTGTGGAACCAGAGGAGCCGTTACACAAATAATAGCAACATCCACCTTTTCAGGTATGCTCGAAATCCTGTCATAGGCAGTAAGCCCTAGGATCTCCTTCTCTTTTGGATTGACTGGATAAATCTTGCCTGTGTATCCGCCGGCTGTCATACAAAAGAGGGTAGTAGACCCAATCTTTCCCGGCATACTAGAAGCCCCGACAAGTGCCACGGTACTAGGATTGAATAATTTATCCAAATGCGAATTACTAGTCTTCATCGATACCTCCCACCGAAAAAGCTGCCGTTGGGGTTCGCAAAGCAACGGAACTTATTTCATATCGATACTGGAATCCACATGAAATATTAGTTAACTCGCGCTAGCAGCTAACAAAACACTTCCAAGGCCCAATACCCCCAACAAACCCAATTATTACAGTGTGCCATAATGCCACGTGTCGCGCAACAAACCAACAAACATAATTGTTATGCAATATACACATCAGGCAATAGCTCATAAGGATTATTGTGAAAAAACGGTAACAAGCAATATGCGATGCACAACCAGGCCTAACCTTTTCTGACAATTGTACGTTATATATAGCAACAATAGTATAGCGGCCGCATGAAATACGAATAACTTACAGAAAGGAGCAACTTGAGTAGATCTAGGATTTTACTTGTCAGCATATTGACCATTGGATTGATCGCTGGCATCGGAATACCTGCTATGGCCAGTTCCGGAAACAGTTCGACGGTTGTTAACACAGTCCCATCCTCAGAAGCAGAGATGGTGTCTGCACTCGAGGCTATAGAAGCTGAAGCAGAATGCGATGAACCAGATCTCGAATCAATCCTTGAACAAGAAGGAATAACGACAGATGACTGTACAGGATTACTTGAAGAAGAAATCAATGATCTGAAGGTGTTACCAAGGCCATGGAGACTCGGTATTGCAGGCGGTTTTCATGGAGATTGGAGCTTATGCACTCGGGATGATAATGCCCCAGAGGGGAAGCTGAACGGGGTGTATGGATATAGAAATCACTGTAAATGTGGCACTATAGTCTTCAGAGGCATGTGGAAGACCGATGATGGGGAAGTGACGGGTTATCTTGTTGGAAAGGGGATTAATGGAAGACTCCATGGTGCATGGTATTGGCCTGAAAAGGGCATGGGTGGTCGAATTAAGGGAACATACACCCCCGTTGTGAGAGATGCTACAACAGACTCCGAGATGAGCTTCGAGGGCGAATGGTACCTCCGAGGGAAACCGATTGTATCCATGGAAGGAAACTGGTCACCTGCTAAAGATATCATAACATCAAAGAGATTTGAAGGAGAATATTCACGTTGTGGAGATACTCCATCAGATGGCATCATCAAAGGAGTCCATGGACGCGTTGAATTAGAGGATGGAACCAGTGTCCCATTCTTCAGAGGCAGATGGGAATCTAATGATGGAGCCCATGGTAGACTCGCAGGAGTAGGTTTGGAAGGATCATTCTGCGGAATCTGGAGAGGTGAATTTAGCTTCAACCGAGGATATCTAAAGGGCAACTATAAAGACAATGAGTTCAGTGGCAATTGGGGACATTTCGGCCAGGAACCATCAGGCCGTCTCTGGGGCACATACGGATTAGATCCCAACACCCCTATTCCACTAGAAGAAAATCAATGCACAGCAGCAGATTAATCCAAATGTGAGCCCTCTACACTGAGGGGGTGCTTCGCCGCAAGGTGAAGCACCCCCTCTTTTTATGCAAGAAGCCCCTAATCCAACTCAGCGCCGCATGCACCACAGAACTTGAATCCCGCTGGCAATCTACCGGCTCCACACTTAGGACAAGATATCATCGGCGGCCCCCAAAGATACTCACGAACTCTACCGGTGCATTCCTCCTGTCGCATCTTACGATGCTCTGGCTTCCTCTTTTCTACAAAGGCAGATACGCCTTCCAGAACCTCCGGCATGGTAGACTGTAGTGCCCAGAAATCAGCACCCTCATAAAAGGTATGCGCTACTAGGTCCACCCACACATTCGCTTGGTTCTTGGTGAATCTTAGAGACCACGGCGACTTGTCTAAAAGCCCTTGGCACAAACGATCAACCTCCTCATCCAGCTTATCGTATGGAACCACCTTATTCACCAAGCCCCATCCCAATGCTGTCTGAGCATCAATAACATCGTCAGTAAAGAGAAACCACCTGGCCCTCTTATCACCGATAATCGGAGCCAGCGATTGTGTAGCATATGTCGCTATGGCACCCATCCCCCCTTCCCCCTGCATGAACTTGGCGTGGTCTGCAGCAATTGCCAAGTCACAATGAATCATTATCTCACAGCCTCCACCAGCTGTAAGACCATTTACTCTGGCAATTACAGGTTTTCCACAATGTCTCAAGTCATACACAATTCGGCTATATTGCGCCACCATGTCAGTAACATCCCTAGTATTGTTGAAAAGCGTCTTCGCCCAGTTTAAATCCAGTCCTGGACAGAAGAGCTTCTCCCCCGCCCCTGTTACTACTATAACACCCACAGCTTCATCCCTCTCCGCGTCTTCCAAGGCAAGGCACATCTCCATCATCAAATCCATGTTAAGCGCATTTCGCCCATCTGGTCTGTTGATAGTTATAGTAGCTACCAGATCCTTCTTATCATAGAGAATAGTTTCAAACGAAGCAGCCATATATCCCCCTTGTCAATTTATGAACACACCCTTGACAAAATATGCTATAAGTACAACCAAACAGTGCTTGACAATAGTAGCATTCATCACAAGAGAGAACCAACTCGAAAAGGCATATTAAATCATTTAAACTGATGGTTATTAAACGAAGGACACAGCTTTGGCAAGCTCTTTATCAAGACGAGATTGCTTCACCTACGGTTCGCAATGACACAGTTACTTTCAATGTCGGGCCAGAGAGCATATCACCAGTAGTGTTTGCCCTCCCGACGATGTGTCAGCATAGCAGCACTAGGAAAGACCGTAGTCTCCCTTAGCAGGTCAGATAGACCCTTCAAATCGCATTATGGAACAAGACAATCAAGGCTGAAGCCTCTTCCACAGTTATTCTTATTGTGGGAGCCACTCCAGAAAGAGTTACAAGGAATAAGTAGAAGCCGTTCTGAAAAAACCAGCATCTGGGCATCAATAGAACAATGACTATGATGTGGTGAGGAATATGAGGTTTCTTGATCTAAACCGAAGTGGAATTATTCATGATCAGTCACCCTAGCAGTACAATCAGTGTCTACTGAGGGCCTGTCGAAAGACATCCAGCGGCTGAGCACCAACAATATGTTCACTACCCTCGATTATGAACGTGGGAGCAGCTGTAACGCCATCCTTGATAGTTTCTATCCTAACCAGCTCCAATCTTTCAGCATATTTCTTTCCACCTAGTTCTTTTTTAAGCCTATTGGAGTCCAATCCCACCCCCTCTGCCACTTCCGTAAGCACATCAATATCACCAATATCCCTGCCATGAGCAAAGAAGGAGCGAAACACTTCCTCATGAAACTCATCGAACCTATCATTATCGCGCGCGAACTCACTAGCTTCAATCGCCATTCTTGAA
>JAXHVC010000167.1:12612-36392 GCA_034189315.1 Chloroflexota bacterium
CACATCAATATCACCAATATCCCTGCCATGAGCAAAGAAGGAGCGAAACACTTCCTCATGAAACTCATCGAACCTATCATTATCGCGCGCGAACTCACTAGCTTCAATCGCCATTCTTGAATTAGGAAGCAAGCTCATTTGGGAAAAGGTGATTCCAAACGGTGTACCCATATTGCGCAGTTTCTGAAGCATGGCATCCAACGCTTCTGGAGGAAACAGCGTAGATATGGAGATGCCTTCCCTAGGGGTTTCTGGATGTATTTCGAAGCCTAGCCATTCGGTCTGAATATCAAATTCCTTTCGTAACTGATCGACAATGCCCTTGCCGATATAGCAATAGGGTCAAACATAGTCAGAAAAGATCCTGATAGGTATACTCATACTCCACACTCCTTCCATCATACACCACTCAATTCTCCTTTGACCTCTTAGTATGTTATCGTATACACCTTAAGAAACAATATCCACAATGTAACCATCTAGCACAATGCCTTAATAGAAGGTATTACTATTACATCTCCCATCAGCAAAGGGAATTCACCCTCTCCTAACCACCCCCCTCAAGGGAAAGGTATTTGATAGAACTCGTTCAGAGCAATACGCTGCTTTGTACATCAATTACAGGGATGGAACACTTGAAACCTCTTAAGCATGTCTTAACGTAAAGAAGATTGTGGTGCCCTTGCCCACCCCTGGGCTCTCGGTCCATATCCTACCACCATGCCTCTCAACAATTCGCTTACAAATAGAAAGCCCCAGTCCCGGCGAATCGAGTTCATGTCGGGATACATCCGCTTTGTAGAATTCCTCAAATGCATGTCTCAGCTGCTCTTCTGTCATACCAATACCACTATCACTTACTGAGATGATGACTGAATCCTCCTCACGCTCAGCATTAAAAGTGAGCACACCTCCCTGTGGTGAGAATTTGACAGAATTTGTGGTAAGGTTATCAAACAACTCCCTCAGCTCAATAGCATCCGCTTTAACAGATATCGTTTGATCGATCCGATTATTAACCTCTATATTCCTATCCTGAAACACAGATAGTTTCGCTGCAACAACACTACCCACCTGACTAGACAGATTAACATCTTGCACACGAAGTTCATTGAGAGGAGAATTCAGTCTAGCCAGAGTGAGAGTTCTGCCAACAAGCTCTTTCATATAGTTCACGTTGCTGACACTTTGGCTCACCAAAGCCTTGAGTTTTGGGTCTTTTTCCGATTTTTCCACAATAGGGAGCAATCCAACAAGTGGCGTTAGAGGACTTCTGAGGTCGTGGCCAAGCTGAGTGATGAATTCGTCCTTATGTCGTAGAAGGTCCTGAACTTCTGCAGTCCTTTGCTCAACTTTCTGTTCAAGACAAAGGTTCAACTCACGCAGCTCCCGCTCAATAGCGCTGAGTTCTCGATTCTTGTCCTTGATCTCTTCTTCGGCACGCTTACGCTCTCTAATATCCCTTAGAAAAACCAAATCTGCAGGCTTTCCATCATACTCGATCTTCCCCGCATTCACCTCCACCGGAATAATGTTGCCATCCCTATCCAAAATCTCGACCTCGTAGAAATTGGGGACAAACTCACCAGAAAGCCTCTTTGTATACCTTTCTTGGACCAACTGGAAAGAACTAGGTGACAATACCTTATCAAAGTCCATACCAAGCAATTCGTCCTCCGAGTACCTGGTAAAATCTGCCATCATCGGATTAACAAACCGAAATACATTATCCTGTGCAATGAATATGGGATCAGCTGCTTGCTGCACCAGGTTCAGATACTTCTGTTCAGAGGCACGTAGTTCTTCTTGTGCCCTTTTGCGTTCAGTAATGTCTCTTAGCATACTGAGGAAGCCCTCAAGCTTGTTATTCCTTACTACCGGGGCTGTACTCGCCTCTACAGCAATTAAGTTGCCATCAGAATGAGTGATCTCTGTCTCCACTAGGTTAATAATCTGGCTTCCACTACTACCAGATGCCTTTTGGAAAAGATCTAGAAGTCTAGGAATCTCATCATTTGGAATCAAGCCTGCATCAAACACACTCTTCCCAACCAGGTCTGGCCCACCACGTCCCACCAATTCCCGCACCTTTGTGTTAACATCGATTATCTTCCCCAAAGCATCAACATACACAATCCCATCATTCACGCTTTCGAAAATAAGCCTAAACTTCTCTTCGCTCTGCTTCAGCTCTTCTCCTGCACGTACGCGTTCAGTTATATCTCTGGCCACAATAAGATCCACCATCTGGCCTTCGTATTCAATAACAGCATTGCTCATCTCTACAGGTATAATGCTCCCATCACGATGTACAGCATCAATTACATAGGTTGATACAGTCTCCTCACCCGACATGCGACGATAATAACGTTCTAAACTAATCTTCAGGCTCTCTTCCGTCATTATGTCTTGGGGACCAAGCTGAAGCAACTCCTCTGCTGTATAACCCAACATATCGACCTTCTCATTAGCATAGAGGAACCTCAAATCCTTGGTCACAACAATGGCATCATTGGCATGATCAATAATGGCTCTGTACCTAGCCTCGGATTCGGAAAGCTCTTTAGTCCGCTGTACCACCAAAGCTTCTAGGCCTCTATTATGATCTGTTATCCTCCGTTCCAGCTCCTTCTGCCGGCTGATATCCCTGATTAACACTATAATGCCCACATTATTCCCACCTACACCCATAATCGTCGACACCGAACATGCGCAATCGATGATTTCTCCAAGACTATTGTTTAGCCCAAGTTCCAGGTTGACAATTTGCCCCCCTGCATTCAAACGCTCTCTCCACTGATCAATTAGGATATTCATAGACTCGGGTAAGAGGAACCCGGTTTCTTGTATGAGTTGCATAATGGATTTTCCCACCACATCCTTCGAATCCCACCCAATAAACTCAGCCAAGGGCTCGTTCGCATAGGTGATTATCCGATCCCGATCAGTAATAATCAGCATATCTGGAATGTTCCGGATGACGCTATCTGTATATGCCTTCTCTTTTTCAATGTATGCGGTACGCTCCTCAAGCATCGCCTCAAGCACTTCGGAATGTCGTCTGAGCTGTTCTTCCATTTGTTTGTATTCAGTTACGTCACGTAGCAGCACCATCTCCGCAGTTCGGCCCCTATATTCAATAGGCCTCACATCCACCCCAATCCAGACCAAATCACCATTGAACTGTGAACTCGATACCTCATAGGTCCCAGTAGAGATTACTCCCTCTGAGACCATCATCCCAGCAATCATATCCCCTTCAACATACTGCCGACCACCGAGCATGGCAATAAGTCTTTCCGGCAGCTCTATTGCCATGTTCTTCCCTAAGATATCGCTTTCCTCCACACCTAGCATCTCGTACAGACTGGGATTGGCAAATACAACCACTCCATCCTGAACCACCATAATCCCATCAGCACTCATTTCTACCAATATCGAACACCTTTGTTCACTATCACGAAGCATTAACTCCATTCGTTTGCGACTGGTAATATCACGTAACATGTACCAAATAGCACTAGGTTTACCACTGTCAAACTGACATCGCGCACTCCCTTCAACTACGAGGACCTCCCCATTCTTAGCCACTAACTCGACCTCGATATTCTTAACATGTTCTCCATCCATTACCCGCTGAAAGACATCCAAGTAATATGCAAGGCTATGAGGATGAACAACGTCAGCTGCAGAAAGCCCAACATATTCCTCCTCATATGCTAGTGCATTTCGCCAGGCACTATTGGAATATATTATCTTGCCATCAGAAGCAACACCCAGGATGAGATCGTTTGCGTTTTCCAGGAAATCCTCAAACCAATCACGACCCCCAGCTGACCCTCGTCTTTCCAGACCTATTGCCTTTTCCTGTTCTAATAGTTCTATACGTTCCCGTACTTCCTCCAACTCACTTATCAGCTGTGCTTTGGTCTTGGCTTTATCCTTCATTTGCTACCTCCATTAGCAATCCCTTCCCTCAGCCGTTCAACACAATTAAAAGCAACGGACAGATATTACTATAACCTATAAATTGTTAATAATACTAATGTTTTATATGCAAGTATATCATTATTCATATCTTATTCTTACCAATCCTTTTGCCAATGCCCAGCACATAATCATCCAATCTACAAATACATGGAGACCAGTAACTAATATGTGAAGCATCCGGTTGCTGCCATGTAACCACCTATTAGTACCAACAAGATACACATCAATAGTTTGCGCTTAGCAAATCAGAATAGGTTGAAGGACAACAGCAAAGCACCCGGATTATGGTCCACATGGCATGTACTACACCTGTGCACAAGTAAGGGGTAACAAAGACGTAGGCGTCAGATACACAGGTTCATGGCTGAGCTCTTTCGATGTATCTTTTGGTCCAAGGACATACTGCAATACACATCCCACACAGGGGATGCATCACGCCCGCTTTGCTCGTAGCAGCCTCGGTTGCAGCTGTAAAACAACCAGAGGCATTAAAGAAGGTATCTCTGGGGATTTCAACTTGCCAGTGCTTGCCTGATGGGGCCTGACCGGGACACACCTCTACGCAGGCAACACAATCACCGCACCTGAATATATGGATGGGGAGAGCGGTTGGCAGACTAGCATCTGTCAATACACTAACCAACCGAACTGCGGAGCCAAAGGACTCCGTCACCAATAGAGCGCACTTACCTATCCAGCCAAATCCAGCTCGTGTAGCAATTGTCTTATGTGGTAGCAGGGTTGAATACGTATTGTAATCAATAGAGTGAGTGGTAGAAGCTATAGGAACCGCACTACAATCGGCAGCCTCCAACAAGGATACGGCGGAAGCAGCTAGTGAATTCAGTTGTGCATTAACACGTCGGTATTCATCTTCGTAATCCCTAGTGGGACCGTTTTCGATCTGAGCAACAATCACAGGATCTAGAGCAAGGGCAATTGAGACCCCCACCGGCAAGCCATGTCGAGATCCCTCAGATACTTCACCCAGGTCTGCAAAGCCCACCCAAGCAGCCCCTTGCGATCTAAGCCAATCCGTAAGCTGATCAGAGATACTCATTATCCTTCTTCATCCCACTAGGTACCCCTTGTATGCTCCTATCGTGTCAAACATTCTACATCTCTGTCGATATGGCGTCAGTCTTCATCCCTATACTAATCAATTACTTCCACTATATATATTAGCCACGCTATATGATAAACTATATGTAATTTCTCTTATATTTATGCTTTTTGGTTTATCTTATTTTTACCACCAATCTAAAGACCGTACGTATAACTCATAATTGATATACACCAATGCATTAAAAAGGAGAGATGTAACCAGCTGGCGGCAGGTCAGAGATATTCCTCAAAGAGAATCAGCAGTCTTTTTCAAGGGACATAGTATCAAACTTCTGCTGTGAATAATCAGGGCATTCGGTTTCATATTGTCATATATATCATCGGTGCAAACGCATATCCTACATCGTAGATACTATCTCGACTTAGCAGATCATACATAGGAGTAGCGGCATGACGTACGAAGACACATCCTGAGCAAGAGATTAATGCAAGAGTCATGGCTGCACTCCGGGAGTATGGTGCTCAGTTATTAGCGGAACGCATCATCGGCGATTTTATTTCTGTCGCCCTCCTCGGGGTAAGTAAATCCTAACTAGAAAGGAGAAAGAACCTTGGCAAATGGAGGAAAACAGCGCTCGTTCTTCAGCAGCCTGCGGGGCAAAGTCACCATGCAGATGCTTTCCGTCGCCCTAATCCCAGTGATAATAGTAGGTGTATTAGCGCTCTATTTCTCAATAAGTGCCGAAAGTCAAGCGAATGATAGCGTCGATGAAGCCCGCACCACAATGCAGGAGGATGTGGTTGGCAGAACGCTAGGTAATGAGGCAGAGTCTATGGTCAATCAGCTGAGTACCATGATAGGCACTATAGTCTTGGATATCACCCAGACAGCATCTTCTCCCAATGTAATCCAGCTGGCCGGAGGTGCGGGGGATGTAGCTACCACAACCTCGTTTCTTGCTACTCAGCGATCACTTGTATCACTTGGAGACCAATCGGTATTTGGAGAATTGAGCGTAATCGATAACACAGGAACTGTCCTCGCCACTGCTCATGAAGAAGGCATTACACGCAATGTCGGAGAGGATTTGAGCGATGATTCATGGTATCAAGCAATGAATGCACAACTCGATATCGCAGGATCCTCAGGCATGGCATATGGAGGTAGTGAACGAATTGAAGAAGATCAGTTAATTAGATTGCGATTTGGAATGTTCATCCCCAATCCCGCAGCCCCGACGGCCGTGGATCAGCGTTTGGGCATGCTATTCGCTCCCATGTACATGAACACCGGTGCAATGGCAACCCTATACTCTGGCAGGGTTACAGATAGTACAGTAATCTGCTACACGAGCACAGGATTGTTAGCCGATACAAATGATACGACAAGGCCATTCACACTCACTGATTATGATCAATGGGAAGCAAATAGAACTGATGTGGAATCTGCAGTAGTGGCAGCCATTGCGGATGACCTTGAAGAAGATCCTTCTGCGGCACCCTCGGGTTATGTGATAGTGGGTGATGACGTTGCGGGATACTACCAAAGTTCATCCATAGGTTCGATGAACCTCTCCACTGTCAGTGGAATAACCGTCATATTATCACAACCGCAAACCACTGCATTTGCTTCTTTGGCAAGTCTTGATACTCTCGAAGATGATTTAAACAGCTCTACCAACACCATGATCCTTACTGTGGCTCTGGTCCTAGCTATTGTTATCATTCTTGGGCTTATCGTCTCCTTCATGCTGAGTAACAGCATAACCAAACCAGTGGCTCAATTAACTGAGGTGGCTGATAAGGTTAGTATGGGAGACCTAGATGTCAAGCTACCGCCACCCACAGATGATGAAATTGGAGATCTGACACAGAGCTTCGAGCGCATGGTAACCGCAGTACGCTACCTATCCCAAGACGAGGAGAAGTAACATGGCACTATATGATGAAGTAGTCGATATAGCCAAAGTGTATCTAGGACCTGCAGCGGACAAGTTCGTTACTCGGCAGATTCGCACCCATCTCAACATAGAGAGCAGCCAGCTAAGCAAGCAACACCTCGATGAACTAGCCCACTGGTGCAATATCTCTGGAGCCCTTGCTATGAGCGAAGAAAAAGCAATGGAGTTTAGCAACAAAGTCAAGGCACTGAAGTAATGCCATAGCTACCCTGCGGATATTACTAGCACATCACCCAATGCCGGCACAATCGGAATTAAAAAAAAGAACGTTGTGCCGGCATCCCATGCTTCCTAATTTGACTACTCAACGCTCACATAGAATCACCCTATGGAAATACCTAGTCCGTTTGTTCCAAGCTTATTCAAAGCATGGGCAATCCCTTAGATAAGCCAGAACCGATCTTGCTAAAGTACTCAGGTCAAACAGAAACTTCTCAGGAGCAAGAACAATCATTTCCACACAGATACATTGCGAAATGAATTATGTTGTGTAAACAGCGAAATAAAAAAATCCACAGATAAACGCATCGGGATCTATCATCGACCTCTTATAAGAGCTCCAGACACCCACGACACAAGTATTGCTATGCAACCGTATCCTGCAAACCAGCGCCGCTGAATGTATTCACCCATGATATATATGTGGAACTTTAACCGTTACGTTAACCACTTATACCCATATCTTTACCTAAATAGTATAAGATGTTAAATGGCACTCAAGTAGTGACAATTCAAACAAAAGGAGGGTGCATGGTAGTACTTCACTACGATGCGAATATAAGGATTAGGTTGGATCGTTCTCATGGGTTTATCGAGTACGAGTGGATGGGTCATGTGCAAAATGATCAGTTCAGAGAATTGCTGGAAGAGATATTAGACTACTGCGTCGAACATAGGTGTAATAAAGTCCTCTCAGATGTTCGAAAGATGCAAGTGATTCCTAAAGAGGCACAGAGATGGGTTGTAGCTGATTGGCTACCACGTATGATGCAACATGGCGTTTCGACCTTTGCAGTTGTTGAACCCAAGACTGGAATTACCAGCACATCTCCGCAAACAGTGCACAGGGATACACCGGACCACACTGAGGACAACCGTGATACTAGTGATGATATGACTTTTGCAATCTTTCACGACATACTTGAAGCGAGAGATTGGATTTCCTCCTTCGGTAAAGTCCTTGTGTAACCACGGATATAGATTCGCTCAACATGCAGATGCTCAACACTCAAATGCGATTAAAGCATCAGCGTTCACTATATTCACATACTGATAATCTATGGCATCATGCCCGTTGGATTTCTTCCCTGGATGATATCCTCCATTCGTGTCTGAACAAATGGTGTCCATTCAGGATGAGGTAGGATATAGAACTTATCTTCCATCACCGCCTCACATACACAATCAGCTACCTGCTGAGGAGGTGGGAACGACTGCATAAGCTGATCCGCCATCTGCCCCATGGCCTCAAACTCGGGGGAGAGCTTAACTTCAGAGGGATCATTGAGAAGTTCGGGAGGTCGATTTCGGTCTGCATTCATAAGATTGGTGTTGACTAGGGATGGGCACAAAACAGATACTCGTACCTTTGCCCCCCTTCGCGCCAGTTCATGATACAGCACCTCAGAGAGTCCAACTATAGCATACTTGGTCACAGTATATATTCCCAAACCAGGTGCAGCCACCAATCCAGCTAATGAGGCCGTATTAACAATATGGCAATCAATGTCCTGCTCAATCATGATAGGTACAAAGGTCCTAACACCATGAATCATTCCCCACATATTCACATTGGTAGTCCACTTCCAATCGGCAAGGGTATTGTCCCAGATATCGGTCCCTGCAACTACAACTCCTGCGTTATTGCAAACCAAGTGCACTACTCCAAAAATATCGATCGTCTTCTTGGCTAGAGCATCGACCTCCTCAGGCTTTGTTACATCCGTTTGCACCGAAAGCACGGTCCTCCCTGCTGCCTTTAATTCTTCTTCCGTTTTCAAAAGAGCCTTTTCCTCAATATCTGCCAGGACAATCTGCATACCCTCCCTCGCGAACCGATCGACCATAGCACGACCTATGCCACTTGCAGCTCCAGTAATAACAGCAACCTTGCCTTTTAAATCCTTCACGATTCCCTCCTAATGCTATCTCCTGTACTCATTAGACATCAGAGCGATAGATTATAAATCTAACTTTTCAATATCATTTAAACATTATACACATCCATCGTAGATCAAGGCTAAACAGGCGTTTGTCACCAGAAGAATCCGCAATCATCGGCAAGTCTCATTGCATTGGGAATTGTGAGAATTTATTGTTGAATGGAACAGAAGGAGGAACTTGAGGGAGGAATGATTTCTGTTTAGGGGGAAGATAGTTGTACAATAACATAATCAACGGGCATAAAAAGGGGGCAATTACTGAGGAGTGCATGTGAATTCAGAGGAATGTGCCAATCACTGAACTTGATATTCTTAGAGTCCGAAGAGAATATAGGAGGTCATTAGTATGGCCAAAGGATTAGAGAGAGCAAAGGAGCTATACGAAAATCGTGGACTGAGGGCAAGTGAGCTTAAGGATAAGGGGAAGAAGGTGATGGGATATATCTGTTGTTTCCCTCCGATTGAGCTCATCACCGCTGCTGATATGGTTCCGTTTCGTATTACTGGGAGTCAAGAACCAATAACTGAGGCCGACGCATATCTAGAAACTTTGATGTGCCCTTTTGTGAGAAGTTGTTTCGACCAGGGGATCAAGAATCGTTATTCCTTTGTGGATGGAATAATCTGGCCGCATACTTGTGATAATGTCGAGAAGACCTATGACGTGTGGAAGCGCTATGTGCCACACTCATTCTATTACTACCTGGATGTTCCTCATATGGCAGATCCGTCGTCATTCGAGTTCTTCACTGGTCAACTGGAAGCGCTTAAGTCTGCCCTAGAGAAATTTGCCGAGTGCGAGATCAGTGAGCAGAAGTTGGTAGAGGCAATCAATATACATAACCAGAATAGGAATCTACTTAGACAGCTCTCCGAGTTTAGAAAACAAGATCCTCCACTCATATCAGGTTCAGAAATGACCCAAGTGATGGTTGCTTCCACGACCATTCCTGCGGACGAATGTAACCAGATGCTGCGTGAGATCATCGAGGAGGTCGAGGGACGAAATGATGGCCCGGAGAAGAAAGCGGCGCGGTTGCTTGTGTATGGTTGTGAGATTGATGATGTTGGTTTTATCAAGCTGGTAGAGCAATCAGGAGCCAATGTGGTGATAGATGATCTATGTCTTGGCACCAGGGAGTACTGGAAGGATATCCCAACAGAGGGTTCACCCATCAGGAATCTCGCAGATCACTACCTAGGTGATATTAAATGTCCGCGTACCTTCTTGCGGGCAACGGGAACCAGGCAAGATGATCTGGACAATAGGTTTGGGCATATTAGAGATTTTGCCAAGGACTACAATGCCAATGCGGCCATCTTGTACATCATACAATACTGCGATACATTCGAGTTCGACGCCCCAGATGTACGAGATTACCTCGAGCAGTCCGGGATACGCGTGCTACATCTTGAAGATGACTATGTCATGTCCAATGTAGGGGGTATTGAGACCAGAATACAAGCTTTTCTGGAGGTGATAAGTAATGTATAGGGGCGAAGGAAAGTTCAAAACCTCTGCTCGGCACTGGACCGAGACGACCAAGAAGGTAAGAGGCATGCTTAAGGACCAATATGCCGGTGCTCACACAACGGACAAACCGGTTGTTTGGTCGATGCTCGCAATGATCAATGAGCTCTATATGGCCATGGATGTCTACCCCTTATATCCAGAGAACTACGCCGGCCTTTGTGCCACCAAGAGGGTGGCCGATCCTTTCCTGGAGAGGGCACAGGCAGATGGATTCTCCGACGTTTGTTGTACCTATGCCCAAACCGGTCTGGGATATGCTGCTATGTGTCAGGATATTGGACAAATACCCGATTTCGCCCCGGATGGGGGTATGGCAAAGCCGATGATGCTGGTCGGTTCAAGTCTTGTGTGTGACACTAGGTTCAAGTGGTTCCAATCATTTGCCAGATATCTCGATGTGCCATACTATGCATTTGATATGCCCATCCCCAGAAGCATGCGCCCAGATACTGCAATGGGTTACCTCAACTATACTGTGGAACAGATGCGAGGGCTTGTTGAGTTCATGGAGCGAGTATTGGGCAAGAAGATGAATTGGGACAAGCTCGATGAGATTGTTACACGAACCCAAAAGACATATGAATGCTGGTACGAAGCCTTCATCACATCTGCAAGCGCAATTCCATGCCCCATGCCAGCGGAGGATACCCTCACCAACTTTGCTCCGGCATTCTTCATGACAGGTAGTGAAGAAGCACTCAATTTCTACCAGGAGCTTCTGGAAGAAGTAAAGGGGAAGATAGAGAGGAAAGAAGGAGTGGTCCCCGAAGAGAAGTACCGCCTCATTTGGGGCAGCGGATTGCCCCCGTGGCACACCATGAATGTATTCAACTCCGTCGAGGAAAGGGGCGCGGTTTTTGTCTATCAATGCGCCTATCAGCCCTTTGCCCCCATGGAAATCCCAGGCATCACAGATCCGCTGATGCGTATGCTGTTAGGGAGAGGACTGCCAGCTTCACGGCGTCTCGCTAGAGAAATGCCTACGGAAGAATTCAGCCTTGTCGATATGTCCAGCCCTGCTTTTTTCATAGAGCCCTTCAAGGCAGATGGAATAGTGATTAGCATGTTACGATCCTGCCGTGGTACTAGCATCGGACAAACATATCTCAAGCGCAAGATCCAAGAACAGGCAAAGGTACCAGTGCTAATTTTGGAAACAGATATCTGCGATGTCCACGCCCACTCGGAGGCCAATGTCGCCGCCAGATTCGATGCCTTCTTCGAAACCCTCGAATCCCGAAAAAAGGCAGGTGCTAGCTAATCTTGGGTTGGGTTTGAGAAACGAAATCTAGAGCTTGTCCAACATGGCAAGAAAATCCAAAATCCGAATTTCTAAGCGCTAAACTATACAAAAACCCAAAATCACAATGTCCAAGAGGGGGAGGGTTTTAGACATTTGAGATTTCAATTTGTTCAGAATTTAATGTCAGGTATTTAGGTTTTGGAGCCTTGCACCTGTTTAGCTCTGGCTTATCCAGGCAATGAAGTAGCCAGGTAACTTCATTAAGCAAATTGTTACCTAATTTCTTATGACGAAATTGCTTCACCTTCGGTTCGCAATTGAAAATGTTGCACTATCCTCGCCATGATTTGATGATATGAGATCGTCGCAGTTAAACATAGGTATTAGACACTTTCACCTGTATAACTAAGTTCTCCAATCTGAATGATGGAGGTTATATAGCTATGAAATGCAGTCGCTGTGGACACGAGGCAGAAAGAGCAGCGTTTAAGAACCTGAGTTGTAGATCTTCTGGAGCTGGCGGCGGTGTAGATTTGCGCTGTCCCAATTGCCAGGAAGTCGTTGTCTATACCGCCTTGGATGATCGCGAGGACGCTGAGGCTTATGTCAGGGAACAATGCCGAGAGTTGGATAGGGCACTCAAGGATCAAGACTTCATGCATGCAACAAAGTTGAGATATAGACTGATTGATTTGAAAGAAACGCTCGGCGGCCTGGATGGATTGGATAAGTTCCTGGATTATGCCCACGATAAAATAGCCGAGGGGCGGAAGAAAGCTAAGGAGAAGGAATCCGCAAAACCCCAGCAATAATAATGGAAGTAGATCGGATTTGACTACGCCTTACTCACATTATGACCTTATCTTGACACAAACATTCAACCTGATCAGAACCATTTTAATAGTAAGCATCTCTCACCTGTCCAGGATCGCTAAACTCTCGATCCCGGGTTGATAAAAGACAAAGATTGATACAATCGTGAATTCATTTACTCTCTTCCAGATTGATTGAATAGACCAATTTGTCGGATTCAATAAGAGAACCTCAGATTGCAGATTTATGTGATCAGGTGTAATCTGTACTTGTTGTATGATATTGGGGTTTTGTGGTATTTCCCTATTAGGATCGCAACGTAGCCTTACCATTTGTCATGATTATTATTAGTAACATTTTTGTTCCAGTGTGATCGATTTATCCAAGAATCAACCATGTCATAATCGTAGAATACTATAAGAAAGTCATTGCGAAATGAAGGTGAAGTAATCTCATCGTAAAGAAGGGATCGTCACCTCATCCCAAAATAACTCCTAACAATATCCTTATTACAGTCCCTGCATAATAAACTTGATCAGACTTCAAATTTGCTTGCACATACAGACCCTGTACAAAGGGACGAGTACAAAGGCAAATTAAGTTCTGATCAGGCCAGTTCATTCAATAGGAATATAGAAAAAGGAGTATACAGTAATAATGGGTGTAACTGAAGAAGGTGCGAAATACCGGTGTAATATTTGTGGCAACGAAGTGATTGTAACCAAGGTAGGTGGTGGAACCTTAGTGTGTTGTGGTGAAGATATGGAGAAGATGGAATAGACTAGTGCATTCATTCTAGCATTCTTTACAGGAAGGTATTATGAGTAAATGGATGTGTTCTGAGTGCGGCTATACAGCAGATCTGGAATCTCCTCCCGAAGAGTGTCCTAGTTGTAACCAGAAATGCAGTTTTAACGATGTGACCTGTTACATACCAGAGTGTGGCGGCGAAAGGAATATAGACCCAAGGCTCGCAGAGCAGGCTAGGAAAAAGAAAACCTAAGGAACCTCTGAATAAGCCAATAATATTATCATTTCACAAAGCTGGTCATCTCGGAAATCGACTCTTGATCAGAGATTCCCTAACAGAATATCTCGGGGCAGGCTTTACGGCCATGTTTTCTCATGAGTAGAAGGGACCATAACCTTTCAAACCTTTTCCTTTGTTGTTTTGCACGCTACTCAATCATGTAAATTCCCTCACCATCTCCGGTAAAGGTGGTGAGGGAATCCCTTTTTCAAAGAGCGTCTGTAATGATCCACTTCTTTTAAGCTAACACATACACCCTTGTATAATTAGAGGCATTGGACAACTATCACACCGCATACTGCTTCTTCCTGGTCACAACAAAAGCAACCAAAGCTGCAAGACCCACATTAAGGGCAATAAGCACCGATATCTCGGGCAGAATCTGCATCAAACCACCCCCTCGTTGGCTTACCTCTACAACGGGCTGAATGATGTAGTAGGTAGGGAAGATCTTTCCAATCCATTGGGGGAGCGAAGGAAAGAGGTAGATTATCACAGGCGCATAGAGAATCAGGCCAATCATCTTTATGTTCGCAAAGAAGGTCACAGTATTATCGAATAGTGCTGCCATAAGCAAGCCCGCTAAGGAAGCAGAGATCGATCCTAAGAAGAGTATCATTATTAATAGCCCTGGCTCACTACCCAGTGCTTGATTGATCACCAATATAACAACTCCCATCAAGGTGCCCATAATCACTCCCAGCACTCCCTTTGAAACAAAGACCTCTCTCAATCCGGTGGGTGTAACTACAAGTGCATCGATAGTCTTTTTCTCCTTCTCCATGAGCAGTGAGGTTCCTGGCAGGGCTATGCCAGCCACAAAGACAGTGAGAAGGACTACAAATGGAAGTAACCTGTCCTCCCAAGGGATGGCTTCCTCATCTCCCAGGGTAATAGTTTGGATCTCAACCGGCGATTCACTACCTGCCAGCTCCCTAACCAAATTCGTCAAAGTAACCGTCAGCAAGGTACGATCCTTGGCCAGACTCTCTCCCCAAAGGTAGAAGTCAACGGCAATTTCCTGGTGCATAGCAATAGCGCTATCAAATCCGTTCGGGAGCACCAGCCCACCATCAACAGCCCCTTCGGCAACAGCATTTTCCAGGGCAAATACGCTAGAATACTCCCGACTGCTTACGGTAGATTCATCTAAAAGCTCCACCAATTGAGAATCCCCTTGGTCCACGATACCTAGGGTTGTCTCATTGCTAAACAACGAGCCAAATGCCAAACTGATGGTCAAAGATATGAGTATCGGAGCAACTAATGCCCACACAAACATGAAGTTCTTTGGCCCCTGAAGGAATTCCTTGCGTAATAAAACCACAACTCGTCTCAGTCTCATTGGAACCTCCTCCTTAGAGTCAGAATCCCGGCAGACAGGAATACGACATTAAAAGCAACGAGGATCAGTAGATTATCACCTACAGATCCCCACCCCGATCCAAAAATCGATGCTTGGTACATCGTATCGGTAACGTAATAAGAGGGGATGATCTTAATCCAGTCCGATACAGCCCCAGGCATCATGATCCCTATCGCAGGTATGCTGAAGATGATGAGTACCGGAACACCCCAAACCATAGTTGTAAGAAAATCCTTGCCCAATGATGCCATGAGAAATCCCACCCCAGTTACAAGCACAGCACCAAGTATTAATGCAGTCAGGATAATCAGTGGTTGTTCACTCAGCCCCCCCACAACCAACACGAATAACAAGGCCTGGCTAAAGGCAAGCATAACACCCACAATCGCCTTTGCTGTGAATAGATCTCTGACAGTCATTGGTGTTACCAACAATGCCTGACCAGTGCGCTTCTCAATCTCCTCTCCAATCAGACTGGCCAACGCAAATGTCTCGGTGACCATTATGAGGACAGCAAAGAGCGATCGTAACTTATCCCTGGGAGGTATCTGTGTACCCACCATGTCTGGCCCCAGAATCTCCTGCTGCCACTCTACCGCCAGATATTGGCCAGTCTCCAGATAGGCCACCTCGGTGATCAGAAAGTCTATGAATTCAATAGTATCTTCCGGTGTATCCGAGGTGAAATACAACTTGATTTCAGCGGGCTCCTGGCTTTCAAACTTCTCCTCAATATCAGCCGGCAACACTACTCCAGCAATATAATCATTCTCTGCAACTCCCTGTCTGAGTTCCTCCTCGGATTCAGCACTAACAAGATCTAATCCTTGTCCGCTCTCCTGAAGCTGCTGCAAAGAGGAAGGGACAACGGGGGCATAGATCCCAATATCTACACTCTCATCCACTGTACTAGGCATTACAAAATAGATTGCAATATAAGCCCCTAGACCCAAAAGGGTAATAACCGCAAAGAATTGATTCCTGCTAAAAAGCGACAGGTCTTTGATTATAATGGCACGAATGGATTGCCAATTCATTATTCCAAACTCCTACCTGTGAGTTTGATAAAGATATCTTCTAGCGTGGCCTCTTCGCTATGCACAGTCACCACTTTTTTATTCGCAAATAGTGTCCGCATAGCCTCTGGAGTTTCATCGGTATCCAGAGGGATCTCGATATATCTTAGCCCATCGCCAGTAGAGATCTCGGCCTTAAGTGCCCGTTTACCATATGTCTGTTTAAGATCATGCGGCGTATCAAGGGCAACGATCTTCCCCTGATCGATAAATGCCACTCGATCACAAAGCTTATCCGCCTCCCACATATCATGAGTGGTGAGAAAAACCGTTGCACCTCGATCCCTCTCCTCCAATACAAGCCTACGAATTGCCTCTGCTGATACTGGATCCAATCCAGATGTGGGTTCATCTAGAAATAAGATCTTGGGCCGATTGACCAGTGAACGTGCCACCATAATCCTTTGTTTCATTCCCTTGGAGAATTCCTCCACTCGATGTTTCTCCCAATCCTCCATCCCTACCCGCTTAAGCAAAGGCGCAGGATCGTATTTTTTGATACCAAACAGGTCGGCAAACAGCTTGAGATTCTCCCCAGCAGTCATTTGCTCATATAGGTTTGTATATTCAAAGCACACACCAATCTCAGCCTTGACCTTTTGCGCATCCCGAGCGATATCCCAGCCCAAGATTGTTGCCTTCCCTCCCTTGGGCTTGAATTGTCCAGTTAGCATCTTCCAGGTTGTCGATTTTCCTGCCCCATTTGGACCAAGAAAACCCAGGATCTCACCCTCAGCCACATCAAAATCAATATGATCTACCGCAATAAAATCGCCATAGGAATATGTTAATTCCTCGGCTAAAATCGCATGATTTGGCATTGGCTATCACCTCCAGCCGAATTATGATGAGATGATCTAGGCAATATCATCAAAAAGTGAAAAATCATCCCTTTTTTTACCCCGATTCACCACCTAAAGCTATCATGCCATTGACATTCATCTCGAACTTTATAGCTACCCCTCAAAGAATACTTCTAGTGCCTCCCTGTCAAACATATGAAGCGAGCCCTCTTCGGCGCCAAGCATTCTCTCTGCCGCATTCTCATAAACTCTACACTTTTGAATGTAGCGTTCTTTGGTATAGTTGTTCAACTCCTCATATAGCACTATCTGACCGAAGTCCTTACCAAGGCTAGCCCACATACGCAGAATCAACTCTGCAGTATAATATGTGAACTCCACGTCAAATACACTCTCTTCAACACCTTGAGAAATGATCTCAGCCAGTTTGGGTGCTACAGTCAATATCCTGTGTTTCATCATCTTTTCCATAAAAAGGAGGTTAGCATCGGCATATAGTACTCTAGTAAGCAGCAGCATAACATCTCTGTTCACCGCTTTATAGTGCGCAATTTCTGAATGCAACATATTGAACTTTTGAGTGGCATTCATATCAGTGTCCTGAACTATGGGACTAATAGTCTGATCCATGCCCTGAGTTTGCCTCTCAATAATCTGGTCTAACAAATCCTCCTTCGACTTAAAATAGTGATAGAAGGTACCCTTGGCAATCCCTACGGCTTCAATAACATCAGTTATTGAGGTACTGTCATATCCCTTCCTATAGAAAAGTTCTTGAGCCACATCTAGCAGCTCTTGTCTTCTTTCCTGGTGTTCCTTAATAATCCTTGCCATTTAGTCTTTCCACATACCGACCGACGGTCGGTCGGTGACAATACAATAAACCATCATTCCCTATATGTCAAGAGCCTCCCTACCCAACATAAGTGGCAACAGACTCATGTCAAGCAACTACTAACCCACAGTGTTATTGACATGAGTAATAGCGCTGTAACATTCTAGGTTGGAGGAATAGGAAAGTCCGCTTTATTAGAAACAGGACTGGTATTGATTTCGACTTATTCTCGTTCGCTATCCGGATTGACGCACTGGGTGAACGGTTATGAAATACGAATGTGGTGGGCTATTAGCTGTACAGTGAAAAAAGAGTCCTTCCTTTCATGGAAGTAGAAAGGAAAACACCTCGTAATCTGTCCGTAGATAGACTGAAGCGAGGCTACCCAAGATAAATAGTGAGTGAATGATTATGCCAGGAAATTCTCACAGGTTGGGAATTCAATCTTAGCGGAGCTAAGAGCCTAATCGTTTCACTATGTATATTATCGACTGTCACTGAACCATATACCAAGGCTTGTAACTATTGTATTATGCTATATCATGCCATTTCCTACATGGCAGAGGTGATGGTAAAATCATTACAGTATATTTATAACAGATTTTATCTTATATTATTGGGATTATGCTTATTATCTAATAACCGTATGCTACATACTAGGCATAATGACACAAGCATACTAACTAGATATTAATCATCAGGCTCAATGCTAGTGTGGAGGTAGACCATGGCAGAAAAAGAGGGATCAGAGGGATCAGCCAACACCGTAAACAGTCATGAGACTGATCCATCGGCAGGCAATGTTGCGGTCCTGAAGGAAGAAGCCAAAAACAAGAATAAGTCTGCAAAGAACACTACCTCGTCGGATGATGGAGGAGCTTCTCAAACTCAGCAAGGGATTAGTGAGAAGGAAATCCTAAAGCCACTAAGCGAATTTGTAGGGGTGGTGGATCGTAAAGGAAGTGTTCAGTTTGCCACAGAAACACCCATTCTTGCTCTTGGTTACGATGAAGAAGATGTTCTCCGCAAGCCCTTTTGGAAAGCCTCTTGGTTTGCCCCATCTCGCAAATCACAGGACACCATCAAGAGGAATTTGGGCGTTGCCTTAAAGGGACAAAGGGTAAGATGCAGAGTAGATGCCTTTGACAAAGAAGGCACATCGGTCTCTGTTGGATTTATCATGAGTCCACTGAAACATAAGGACGGCTCCATCGTTGGTATCGTCGCAGATAAGGATCCTCTACCGCAGGAACCACCAAAGGTAGACCAATCGTCCACCCAAATCATGTTGGGCGAAAGTCTAATGTCGGCTTTGGAACTATCCCAGCAGGGATACTTTAAAACAGACAACGTAGATAGGTTAAAGTGGATGAGTCCTTCGGCGGCTAAGTTACTCGGATATAAGTCAAGGGATGCCTTGATTGGAAAGAGAATGGACGAGCTGTGGGTACATGCCGAACAGTATGACGAGTTCATACGTATGATATCGAACAAGGGTAAGGTCGAGGGGTATGAGACTGCACTATCACGAAAGGACAGTTCTGAGTTAGCAGTTGAAATAGATGCACGGAATATGCGTAGTCTCAAGGGAGAACTGCAAGGAACCGAGGTTGTTTTTAAAGATATCTCTGGAAGAAAGATGGCTCAGGATAAGCAGAGGGATGCCGAAGGATTCGATGATTCCGAAGATGCATTATCAATCCCCCTCTCAAGCCAAGAAATCTATTCCAGAGTAGCCGAAGAAATCAACCAAGGCGTAATGATCGTAAAACACTCTAGCTTAGAGTTGGTAAATCAGCGCTTCTTCGACATGAGCGGTTATACTTCTGAAGACCTCTATATGATGGCAACCAGGGAAGGTGGTGTGAAAGAGTTATTGATATCACTGGCAGGAACCTCCAACTCTGCGGCTGAGGCGACGTTATGGGAGAAGCACCAGCAGAGCCTGGCTGGTAATGATATATCGACTCCGATCGAACTGGATCTAATTCGCAAGGATGGGACCACGCTGTCCTGTGAATTCGTTACTTCTTTGATCGAATTTGGCGGTGAGCCCGCAGACCTCATTATGATTCACGACGTTAGTAACAGAAAATCATTGGAAAGTGAACTATTTGAAACAAACAACCGCTATTGGGCAATATTCGACAATCCACTGCTTGCTGTCTATATTAACGACCTTGAGGGACACTTCGTCGAGATCAATGAATATGGGTTAGGGCTTTTGGAATACAATGCTGATGAGTCTGTATCTCTGGAATACAAAGATGTAATACATCCTGATGATCTTCCCAATGCCGTTGCATCTCTGGAACAAATTGCCGCGGGAGAGACTGTACCGCCAATTGAATTTCGCTTGCTCACCAAATCTGGTGATATCGTCTGGGTTAGTACAGTAATAATGCCTTTAGCACGAGAGGGTGAAAACTATGCGGTCTTAGGATTCGCTCAGGATATTACAGAACTCAAATCACAGGAACAAGAATCTACCACCCCTCAACAGGCAATAGTGATTCCCGATAATCAGTTTCAGGCAGATGAGCAGATGCAAGTGATTATGGACCAGCTCAAGGCATCTGAAGATAAGCTAAACACCTCAGAGGAACAAGTGCAGGCAGCCGAAGAGCAGATCAAGTCACTTGAAGAGCAGCTCAAAGCATCTGAATATAAGTTAAACACCTCAGAGGAACAAGTGCAGGTAGCCGAAGAGCAGATCAAGTCACTTGAAGAGCAGCTTAAAGCATCTGAAGATAAGTTAAACACCTCAGAGGAACAAGTGCAGGTAGCCGAAGAGCAGATCAAGTCGTTTGAAGAGCAGCTGAGTACAGCTGTGGATCAGCTAAACGCCTCAGAAGAACAAATGAAGGAAGCCGAAGAGCAGATCAAGTCGCTTGAAGAACAGCTGAGTACAGCTGTGGATCAGCAGCAGGCAGGTACCAACGATTCAACAACCCATGACAATGAGCTTGTCACCCTTAAAGAGAAGCTCAAGGGAACAGAGCTGCTGCTTAGCATAGAAGGAGAGCAACTTGAAGCTGTGCTCAATAACATACAAGATGCCTACATCAAGCTCGACGAATCTGGCAATATACTCCTGGCTAATCAGCGTGCCCTACGTTTTGCTGGATGTGAATCTATGGACCAATTGCAGTCCACAAAACTGGAAGAACTCTTTAACCCCGAAGACTATTCCAAGCTTATAGAAGAACTGTTGCATACAGGTGCTTCTCAAGGACGAGAACTAATCTTGGTGGGGAAGGATGGAAAGTCCTTGCCTGTAGAACTCAATGTACAAGCAACTTCGGTGTCCGACGGTGGAGCAGTTGCTTTTGAAGGCACTATGAGAGACATCTCCGATCGGAAGAATGCTGAAGAAGCCATTCTAGAAAGCACAGGGCAATATAAAGCAATCGTTGAGAACATGTGGGACGCCTATTTCAGAGTTGATGAGTTTGGTAACATCCTATTAGCTAATCCACGAGCGCTGGAGCTATCTGGGTGTTCCGAGCCAGAAGAGATGCTATCAATTGGCGCACAGGGCTTTCTACACGCCAGGGAATACGCTCTGATTATGAACAACCTCGTGAAGAAAGGTCTAGTAGAGAGACGGGAGATTACCATCCATCGGAAAGACGGCAAAGCGCTCCCGGTAGAATTCAACGCCCGCCTAGTACCAGGCATAGAAGGCAGTCCAAGGATCTTCGAAGGCACGGTAAGAGATATATCTGATCGTAAAAGGGCTGAAGAGGCCATTCTGGACAGGGAAAGACAGTTTCGTGCGATATTGGAGAATATGCAGGATGCCTACCTGAGAGTGGATGAGACCGGGATGGTATTGATGGCTAATCCTCGTGCCGTAGAGATATGTGGATGTTCATCTTCCGAGGAGATGTTGTCTTTACGCATGAAGGAACTATTGTATGCTGGGGACTATGCGACGATTATGAATAGCTTAGCAAGGACAGGGAAGGTAAATGGGGAAGAAGTTGTAATTCAACGAAAGGATGGTGGTTTGGTCTGCGTGGAATTCAACGCAAGGTTAGTACCCACAGCAGAAGGAAAACCAATGGTATTCGAAGGCACTGCCAGAGATGTTAGTGAGAGAAAGTTGGCAGAGAAGCGGCGGATAGAAGCCGAGATGAGATACGAGACAATCTTTCACAATCCTCTGCTATCTGTGTACATTATTGACCTACAGGGTCGGTTTATAGATACCAATGATCGTCTTCTAGAGTTGATGGGATATTCACAAGAAGAACTCCAGGCTATTGTACTACAAGATACAATTCACCCTGATGACCTATCGCTAATCTATGGATCATTGGAACAAGTTGCAGAAGGTGTGAATACCCCTATAGAAGAGTGTCGGTTGATCAATAAATCTGGCGAAGTGGTATGGATAGACATGCTGATGATGCCATTGGTGAGGGAAGACGAAGTTGTCTATGCCACGTTAGGTTTTGCACAGGACATCAATGAACGCAAACTAGCAGAGACAAGTATGTCAACGACCTTAGTTAATGATGGTGAAGACCGATATGGAGCTATTTTCAACAGCCCAGCCCAGGCTATCTTTGTCAGTGATCTGCAGGGATTCTTTATCGATGCAAATCCCAGTGGTTTACATCTTATAGAATGCACTACCGATGAACTACAGAACTTGGCTTACAATGAAATAGTCTATCCAGACGACTACTCTAAGGTTTTTGAATGTATGAGAGAAGTTGCAACCAGTGGATGGATGTCACCAATTGAAATACGTTTGTGTGTCAAATCTGGTGACGTTATTTGGGTAAGTGTCCTCATGGTACCACTAGCCCAATATGGTGAAATCTATGCACTAATGAGTTTCATCCAGGATATCACGGAACGTAAACAGTATGAATTGGACCTATATGAGAGTGAGGAGTACTTCCGAATGCTCGTGGAGAATACGCCCGATGCTATTGCTGTTATTAATGGCGACGGGACTATACGCTACGGAAATCCCTCTATAGAACAAGTACTGGGTTACCAAGCTGAAGAAATCGTGGGACTCACAATCTCCGACCATGTTCATCCAGATGATTTACCTAGTATAAATAAGTTGTTCGAGACCTTTATCGACAATCCCGAGGTGATCGAAGCTGTAGAAGCACGTTACCAGCATGGAGATGGATCATGGCATTGGATAGAGGTTAAAGGGCTAAATCTACTCGACGAACCAATGCTGCAAGGATTCATCCTGCAATACCATGATGTTACAAGACATCGGCTGGTAGAGGAGGATCTGAGGAAATCAGAAGAAAGATTGCGTGAACTAGTACTTAGTCTTAGAGAATCACAGGATGAACTTGTTGCACCTACCATTCAAATATGGGATGGTGTATTGGCATTACCCTTGATAGGATATGTGGATGATCTCCGAGCAGAGTATATAGCGCAGGTTCTGACGGACAAAATCGTAGCCACACAATCGGAGACGGTTATTATAGATGTTACAGATATGCCTTCCATAGAGACACTACTGACAGGACACCTCCTTCAAATAATCCGTTCCACATCATTGCTTGGCGCCCAGTGTATTCTGTCGGGAGTACGGCAAGAAGAGGTTCAATCAGTTGTTGGGCTTCATGCCGGTTTGCGAGGTGTGGTGCTTAGAAGAAGTCTACCTGATGCTCTCAAATATGTGTTAAAAAACAGGAGAAGGACCGGCTAATTTTTCACAGTTACATGGGTAGGCAGATTAGGTATCCCTCCAAATGTATTTAAAAAAAGACACAAGGGATGAATTATAACTCCATCCCTTGTGACAAAGACTATTTGTTGGTTAGTAACAGCAGGACTACGCGATATATTCCATTAGCTGACGATCTGTGATTGATTTCTTTTTCGAGCCACACCCAGTCCAAAGCATCCTGCT
>JAXHVC010000168.1:0-7277 GCA_034189315.1 Chloroflexota bacterium
TAATACCTTGGTTCAGAGGAGGTTTTGTGGTACTCTAGTTAACAATGCGCTTGATGATGTTGATACCAATCATACTAGTTTATTACTAGTCTCGACATATATTATCTTATTCATATATGCTTCAGAACTTGGAATGGTTTGGTTTTATTTGTGATGCTGAGATTATCTTTGTTTGTTGCAAGATGTTGATTCCTTGGGTTTTGCGTCAAGGGTAATTGCATATGTGTATAGATAACATGAGTGATTAGTGAGTGTCCAAATTACCCTTGTATCCTTTACTAAAGGGGGTATTTTCTGAAAGGTGTTATTTAGGTTGTCATTTATAGGTATTTGTCCCCCATCTATCTGCCTCGATTCTTCTAGGGTGAAGGAGATTATCGCAATATGTCAATGACGTCAGAATTGCCGGAGCGAATTATTAGACTGGATGAGATTGCCAATAATATGTGGTGGAGCTGGAATCGCCAAGCTCGTGATCTGTTCCGGGAGTTGGATTATCCCTTGTGGCAAGCTGCTGGTCATAATCCTGTGAAACAACTCCGTGAGATTGATCCAGCTAGACTGCAGGTGGCTGCTGAAGATTTAACGTTTCTCTCGATGTATGATTCTATAGTGGCATTTTTAGACGGCTACATGTCATCTAGAGAAACTTGGTATCGATTAACCTATCCTGAGATACTACCTGGCCCGGTGGCCTATTTCTCGATGGAGTTTGCCTTTCATAATTCCCTCCCTATCTATGCAGGAGGACTAGGTGTACTAGCCGGGGACCTGTGCAAAGAGGCAAGCGATCTGGGTATACCATTGGTAGGGGTCGGCTTTATGTATCCTCAGGGATATTTCCATCAGCGTATATCTCCAACTGGGTGGCAGGAGGAAGTATATAGAACCTTAGATTTCGCACAAGCACCCATATGTCCTGTATATACTCCTGAGGGGAATAGGATGGTGGTAAGTGTGACACTTGAGGATACTTCTCTATATGTAGCGATATGGAAGCTTCAGGTTGGTCGTACTACAGTCTATCTACTGGATACCGATATCGAAGAAAATGCACCAAAGGATCGAGTGTTATCGGCGAGGCTCTATACTGCTGATAGGCGTATGCGTCTTCGACAAGAGATACTATTGGGTGTTGGAGGAGTGCGTGTACTCAGAGCTTTGGGTATCCAACCAGTAGTATGGCATGCCAATGAAGGGCATACTAGTTTTATGATGGTGGAAAGAGCCAGGGAAGAAATCGAAAAAGGTGCTACCTTCAATGAGGCTTTAGCTAGGATCAGGGCGACTAGCATTTTTACCACCCATACGCCGGTGTCTGCTGGTCATGATGTGTTTCCATCTCAGCTGGTTGGCAGATATTTTAATTCGTATTGTGAATCTATAGGGTTAAGCAGTGATGTGCTTCTTCAACTGGGGCAGCATGGTGATCCTGCTCTCCAAACATTCAATATGAGTGTATTAGGTCTTAGGATGGCAAGTTACTGCAATGCCGTAAGCCAGGTGCATGGCCAGGTAACACGCAGAATGTGGCATTCCCTCTGGCCAGATTGTTCGGAGGATGATGTGCCGATTGTACATGTGACTAATGGTGTTCATATTCCAACCTGGGTGGCACCAGAGATATCTGGTTTATTTGAGAAATACGTTGCTTGGGATTGGGACTGGGATTGGATAGGGAGACAAGATGATCCTGATGTTTGGCAGCGATTGAGTCATATCCCAAATGATGAGATATGGTTAGTACGCCTAAATCTGAAACGCAAGCTCTTACGTATCATGCGTGAACGTGCTCAGGAAAGGTGGGTGGAGAATGATGTTCCTGCATGGCAGGTGTTGTCCATGGGATGCTTGCTTTCACCTGAGGTGCTTACTATAGGTTTTGTACGTCGTTTTGCAGAGTATAAGAGGCCCTCATTAATTTTCCGAGACATAGAGCGTATCAAACGTATTGTCAGAAATCCAGATCGACCGGTTCAGATTATTTTTGCGGGCAAATCACATCCTGCAGATCTCCCATCGAAACATATACTACAGCAGGTTTGTTCAATGGCTACCGATCGTGGCTTCCAGGGACGAATAGCTTTTGTAGAGGACTACGATGTTCATCTGGCACGGTTCTTAGTTCATGGTGTAGATGTTTGGTTGAATACCCCCAGAAGGTTGCAAGAGGCTTCTGGTACCAGTGGAATGAAGGCAGCATTGAATGGTGTTATTAACCTCAGTGTCTGTGATGGCTGGTGGTGTGAAGGGTTTAACCATAGTAATGGCTGGTGTATCAATGACAATATTGAAATCCTAGGTCCTGATGAAGAAGATAACATAGATGCTGAAGCAATCTATCGTCTCCTAGAGGATGAAGTTGCTCCCCTCTATTATGATCAAGACAGGTCCGGTGTACCTCATAAATGGGTGGCTATGATTAAGGAGTCTATGCGATTCATAATACCTCGTTTCTGTGCACGTAGGATGATGAAGGAATACTTTGAGCAGATGTACCTTCCGGCAGCGGAATCAATAATAGGGGAGAGACTTGTTTGAACCTGCGTTAGAAATCATATGCTCCTGCACCAAGGACGTTAGATCTAAATTGTCTTGTCTGAAAGAGGATATCTGCTTCTTGCTCTTTGGTCAAAAGCTTAGATGGTCTAACTGGTATAAGATCGTGGTTAATACTATATAGAGTACTGAAAGCCCTTTTACGCATCTTTGGTGGTAACTGTTGAAATTAGGTGCTACATTGTGAATAGCTCTTAGATTTTGGTGTTGATGCTATAGTTACTAATGCGTTAGAACAATTCCGTATCCGTATACCAATTGTTGCCTCAGCGTAATCTGAGCTGCTAGTCTACCATTTAGAAACTAATCTGCCTATCTTCACAAGGAATACGAAAACTCTACTGATGTAATCCAATTAGTTTACACCAAGCCCTTCACCGGTCATTTGTTTCGTAGTCTGAGGGAGTTGTCTTCGATAAATATTCACTTATATCCCTCTTGGGTGGTGTATCGGAAACATAACTCATATAGTGGCTGAAGTAGTAAGCTAAGTCTGCCTATAGGGGGATTAGTGACTACTGTTCTTACCAACATTCTGTGAAGAAAAGGACTTCTTTACGCTGTATAACTGACAACTGACATTAATATTTCTTCCACTACCCGTGGGAGTATGGTACTTAATCGTTTGGATTATTGGAATCAATTCCTTGTCATAAAGTGGATAGAGAGGTCATCAAAACCAAGGCATTTGTAATCTTCCCCAATGTGCTCTTATCTTCCCTTATGGTCTATCACAACATTAATCTTTGCGAATTGTAGTAATACGGCTATTTATTCCTATAGTCACTCAGTCTGCTTGGCTATTCCACTTGTAACCTTAATAGTCTATTAATGTATATCAAGAGTGTTCAAATGAGATAGAATAATAATAGTAGAAAAAAATGTAAAAATATCGACATTAGTTAAATGATGATGATAGAATTGCTTGTGGTGATGTCGTCATTTGGACAATCATGTGCGATTCTACACGGATGAACAGTATAGGTTTTCAGGATGTTCTATTGCTAAAGGTGATCGCATGTGATTCTTATGAAAGATCTTTAGCAGAATCTTAATAAGATCTTAATGTTTTTGTGAGATGATAATGTGTGGGGGATATCACGCGGGATTGTATATCCGAAGTATTGCGAGATGTTTATCTAACATGGATTGCTATGATTATAAGGGAGTGTCCTATAGGTTGTGTAGGATCTCCTATGTGATTCTTCATACCAAGCGATTTGTAACAAGAGGATATACTAATTCCTTTTCGCCCTATACTAGAAGATTTGCATTTGCGTCAACTTTGGATCGGTTGACGTTTTACTAAGGAAGAATCTAGGGAAAACTTGTCTGAAATGAATATATATACATAAAGTCACAAAGCATCAGAGCTAGGAATAGCTGAAAGGGTGAGTTATGAATTTGAATCCGATTAATCCTGCAAATACAGTTTTCATCGCCCTGACGTTTGAGGGCCCCGACCTCTATAGTATGGCTGGGGGATTGGGGGTTAGGATAACTCATATAACAGAAACTCTGTCGAATATGGGTTATGAAGTACATCACTTTTTTATTGGGGACCCCAACGAACCAGGTCTCGAATTTCGTATGGGTGGGAACCTCATCTTTCATCGATGGTGTCAATGGATCAGTCACTATCATCCTAATGGTGTATACGATGGAGAAGAGGGCAAACTTAATGATTTCAATGATTCTATTCCTTCCTACATTGTGGATCATATAGCTGCACCCGCTATTATGCAAGGAAAGCTTGTAGTGATATTGGGGGAGGAATGGCATACTGCCGAAGTGATGTGTCGTCTTAGTGATCTCTTGTATTGCAATGGGCTGCGGGATAACACCATTATGTTTTGGAATGCTAACAATACCTATGGATTTGATCGTATAAACTGGGGTCGTCTTGCGTTTACTACGACTATCACGACGGTAAGCAAGTATATGCGCACGGTTATGCAGGGAATGGGTATTAATGCCCTGGTTATCCCGAACGGAATTCCGGAAGAACTTTTGTATGATGTTGATTATGGCCAAATCACTGAGTTCAGGGACCTATTTGATGCCGATCTTGTATTGAGTAAAGTGGCTAGATGGCATCAGGATAAGAACTGGGAAGCAACAGTAGAAGCAGTTGCGAAGTTGAAAGGAGATGGAAGACGCCCTATGCTCTTAGCACGAGGGGGGGTGGAGCCTTATGGTGGGTATATACTAGATAAGGCTCGGCATATGGGATTGGATGTAACGAATGTCTATTTGGAAGAGGATGTGTCTGAATGCTTCCGCATGGCTTGTGAACAGGGTGACTATAGCCCGTATATGAGGGCTTTCTCGGAGAGTGGGCCAGCTGATGTATTTAACCTCAATTTCCCAGTACCACAAGCATTCCTTCGTATAATCTATGGATCGAGTGATGTGGTTCTAGCTAATAGTGCACATGAGCCATTTGGTATAGTAGGTCTTGAGGCTATGGCAGTGGGTTCGGTTGTGTTTACAGGATGTACTGGTGAAGACTATGCGTTACACATGTTGAACTCTGTTGTTTTAGATACCTATGATGCGGATGAGATACGCTTTTATATTAATAATCTGCAGGATCACCCCGCCCAAGCCCAGATACTTCGATTCGCCGCCAAACAGATGGCTGGGCAATTCGTTTGGGAGGAGGTGCTAAAGAAGCTTATGAATAAGATTGAGCAGCAAGCACTGAAGCAGGGGGTATATATTCACTCGATACCTCAACTGGAACTCAGTAGAGAATCAGAGCTAGTTGCAGTTTGTTAGTGGATGACTATGGACAACAACTATATTTCATTTATTACGAATTGAGTCTTAAAGGTCATCTCGAGGGACTGCTCCGATACCTAGTCTAACTGGAAAGGTGTTTATATGTGGCCTAGGAGCAAGGCTAAGGGGGCCGTATCGAACACGTCACCAAGAAGAAGGTCATTTGATTTGTCGGTAGCTTCAAATACTTCTCCGGTAAGAATATGAGACCAGTATGGAGGAGAACCCTCAGGGAGAGAGAGTTTGGAATCCTTCCAAACTTGCTCTCCTAGGGGGAATTCATCCTCTCTTATTACGCTAGTCAACATTCGTGGGGCCAATGCTATTGCCCAAGTATCTTGAAGCCGTCTTGCAAAGGCGCATACGTTTATACTTCTTGGACCCGTGGTTTGAATAGGGAGGTAATCACCTTCTTGGAACAGTCGCTTATATACCAAGCGGGTACCAAGTGTCTTATATATTACATATAGTTTGATCGCTCCATTGTGTCGAGAATCCAATAACTTACCAACCAGATTCGAGCTACCCTGGGTTTCGCATGTGATGATGTTATCAAGTGCTTTCCGCCGCTGAATATAATCCACTGGCCGACGATTGTCTGGATCCACCATACTTAGATCCCATAACTCCGTACCTTGATAGAAATCTGGTACGCCAGGAGATGTGATCTTAAGCAATGTCTGAGACAATGAATTGAATACACCGTAATGCGCAATCTTCTTTTGAAATGGGAGGAAGTCGTCGAGAAATCTCCTTGATTGGAAGAGGTGATCGATGAAAAGGAGCAGGGCTTGTTCGTAATCCTGGTTTGGAGCAGCCCAATCACTGACAGTCTTACCCTCTCGCACTGCTTTTATCATATAGGATTTCAGGCGTTCCCTGAACTCGGTGACCTCTGTTTCCATAAAAGGCCAGGAACCAAGCATAGTTTGGTATAACAATACTTCGGTGTTTGAATCGGGTGATCTTTGTCCATCAATGGGGGTTTTAGCAGATCGATTCATTCTAAACCACCGATTGAGGTGTATCTCCCATTCCTCTGGTAGCTCCGATAGAACGTTGAGCCTAGCTCTAACGTCTTCCCCCCTCTTGGTATCATGTGTAGATGTTGTATTAAGTGTATGTGGCCAGTGAGCCATTACTTCTTTGTTGTGGGTATGGAAGGATTCCATTGAAAAGCCGGAAGCTCCTGGATCCTCGCCTACATCGTTGAGGGAGAGTAGCGGTGTATACGTGTAGAAGGTAGTATCCTCCAGGCTTTTAGCCATGATCGCGCCTGTGAACTGCTGGCATCGCATCACGAAGCGCAACCATATCTTCTTTCTTTCCTGTGGAAGATCAGAGGGAAAGTTCAGGAGAAGTACATGGTCCAAGAAATCCAGAGAAGAACTATCCAGCCGAGGATTGCGTCGATAAGCCTCTTTGATAGCGTGTCTCAAGTAGAGCTGATCCCGTGGGGAAACCTCGAAATCGCGTATGTAGGTTCGATATACTGGTAAGCAGGAGATCACCTCGATAATAGCTTCCATAAGGTCTGCCTGCGGTATGTTTGTATCACGGTCGTGTAACGCCAGCTCTACTAATTGAAGCCCCAGTGCTTCAATATCTCCTGGGAATAGCTGTGCTATGATTTGTTTCTTCTTCTCATACACGATATCGTCGTAACTGGATCGAATGTTGAGGCGTCGTCTGTAGACAGACTTGATGGTTTCAATACCGTCCTGATTGACAAAAAGGGTATTAACCGAGCTCAAGAAATCGTAGCCAGTGGTGCCGGCAACAGGCCAATCTCCAGGCAAAGTCTCATCGCCGCTAAGGATCTTCTCTACGACTACATAAAACTCCAAGGAACTGCCCGTGTTTATCTCTGATCTGAGATGAGACTGTAGCTGGCGAAGGTATTCAAGAGGATCATGCAGACCGTCTATATGATC
>JAXHVC010000169.1:0-2010 GCA_034189315.1 Chloroflexota bacterium
CATCTGTAGTCAAGGGATTATCGGGAATGACATCGACCACGGGCATAGTGGGAGGGCTATTCTGAGGATTCTCCTCACTTGTGGTGGCCTGAACACTGCCGGAGGGGGCAGATTCTGTCCCCGCTACATCCTGAGTAGTAATCCAGTAAGTATACGTTATTCCTGGTGAAACAGCAGTATCAGAGTAGTAAGTATCTGTTATACTGGCAACCTCTATATTGTCCCTATACACCTTATATGCGGTCACGTCTGTATCTGTCGCTGGATCCCATGTCAATTCGACTAGTGCTGACGATACAACTAGGACAACAAGATTGGAAGGTCCAGTAAGCCTAATAGTTGCTTGAGCTGTCACTTTCCTACTTGCAGCCCAACCATCACTTGCAGTGACCACACATCTCCAAGTCTCACCAGCAATTGTGTCCTCAGCGTCAACTATACTATCAGAGACCCCCAATTGAAGATCCCCATCTTTATACCACTCGTAGGAATAGGTTAAATCGTCACCGTCAGAGTCGATACTTGGAGCAGTTATCGTGCAAACCAGATCATCACTTGTAGTAGGAATAGCAGGGGAGAGGGCGACCTCAGGAGTCGAGGGACGATGATTGTTTATAGACTTATAGCAAGCAGTAGGGAATATCAAGATAAACACCATCACCGCTACAAAGGCAATCATTTCTCCCTTTTTGCTGCTTCTCCGTATACTACGAATCCTTCTCATCCAATACCTCCAACACGAACCTCATATTAATATCCTCTACAAATTCACTGCTATGCAATAACTATTGGATATCCAGCACTCGCTTGTCCTTCCTCATCGATAACAAAGAGATAGACCTCATCCCCTGCTTCAAAGGAACCCTGGTTAAGAGTAATATCTATTGAGCCCTCGGACCACGCCGTTGGATTTTGGACCTCTCGATGGGTACATTCGGCCCACACGGGATTATCTCCTATCTCCACCCGAGCGCGGGTACCAAACTGTAGGTAGATATCATCGATCCAGAAATCAGCGTTATCCGCATTGCCATTGCCCCAGTAGTTCTGGAAGGTGAAATACTGCCACCGATCCTCTACTCCAAGGGCCCTGGACATGATATCGTCTTCCCAATTCATGAGGTTCTTCACTGGCTCGGTCTGCTTATGGATGTTATAGACAAAGGTGCCATCACGGACTCCGGGGGAAGAACTTTCAACAGCATATAGCTCTATCCTGGTCCACTGCTTTGTGTTTGGACCATCATCATTATCGAGCCACCTCAGGTCTGCGTTGCCATTGGGATAGGACTGAGCATAGTCATCCTTATCTGACGTGATCATGACGTAGAACATCGAGTGATCATGGTTCTCCTCGTACCAATGAAAGGACTTGATCTCACCATCACAGTCTACATAGTTGTTATAGGGTTGCAGCCGCCACATCTTCCATTGTCCTCCTTCGCCCTCGGCTGGGTCGGTATATACCCACCACGTAGCGTAGATGGAGGAGATTGGCGCACCTCGATCATACTTGAAGCCTGCACCCCATTTCCCTTGTTCCGGCGTGCTGTCAATATTGCTCCTTATCGCCTCGGAACCGCTATGAGCCTGCCCGTCATCGTATCTTGAAGAGCTGAATCCGCCAGAATCGGGATCTACCAGCCAACCTTCCTTGGAAAAGACATCACCAAGGTTTCCTTGCTCGATCGCCCCCTCAGCTCCACCGAGCCACTCCAGGTCCAGATCATGGATGCCAAAGCCCGCACCCCTTAGCGTAATCGTCTGACCATCGGAAGGTGTTCCGGAAATCGAGCTGATCACAGGCGCACTTGTGGATTTAGTGGTCACCTGTATAGAAGCTGAAGGCTCCGATTCATGTCCATGGGAATCATAGGCAGAAACAGCATACAAGTAGGTAGTGGAAGGCACCAGGGAGCTATCCGAAGCAGAAGTTGAGGAAGAGGTGGCAATCAGAACTGAATCCCTGTATACATTGTAGCCAACCACACTGGTATCTGCAGAAGCATC
>JAXHVC010000017.1:0-16791 GCA_034189315.1 Chloroflexota bacterium
CCGTAGCAAACTTATTCTGAAACTCGATGAGATTTATCGATTCCTGCTTCATCCCCTTCACTCCCTTTGTAGTGCATTCCCTACATTCTATTGTTTCTCGGAGCTAAGGGCCTAATCGTATAACTCGATTGTGATGCAACATTTACATTATACCAAAGGCAAGATTCTTATGGGATGCAGGGAAGAAATTCAATGCACTTGACACCTGGACATTATAGCAACGTCCCTTTTTGATTTCTTAGGAGAGAGATTCCTCAAAGGAGAAGGGCTGCAAGGTTACTTATTGCTTGGGGGTGTTACAGGCAAAAAGGCAAGGGCGACATCCACTTCGCTGAGATCTTTCTGAGACCTAGCTGTGAGAAGCTAGTTTGAAGCCCACTCAAAGAAGCAAATCCATAGCAGTTTCACCATCCCTCTCCTGAAAAGCTAAATCCTAGATACCACACTCTAAACCCCAAACAAATCTAATATCAAAAGGGCCAAGGACCTAAGCTAGATCCTTGAATTGGCCACAGGCATCCCTCACCATGAATCCGCCGGCATCTTTCTAACCCGCTTGACAAAGACCCTCTTATCATTGCAATCTTGAAGAAGATCGTAGAGGCCAGGAGAAAAGGTCATGAAACTCAAAATAGTTGTTCACGAAGCTGAGGAAGGTGGATATTGGGCTGAGGTACCCGCGGTCCCAGGCTGTGCTACCCAGGGAGAAACTTTTGAGGAATTGTTGGAGAATCTCTATGAGGCCATTGAGGGCTGCTTATCAGTAGATGTTCAACCTCCCCAGTCAGCAGAAAAGACTCGCGTTCTGGAGATCGCTGTATGAAAAGCACCTCTGGAAAGGAGCTGGCTAAAGCCCTAGAACACCATGGATGGCAGCTGAAGCGTGTGCATGGCAGTCATCACATCTATGGTAGGGATGGCAGCATTGTTCGCCTTTCCGTACCAGTCCATGGCAATCGCCCTCTTAAGACTGGTCTGTTAAAACACCTGCTAAAACAGGCCGGACTGACAGAGAACGATCTTTAGGGTGGGCTGAGCCCACCACTTCTTGGGATCTTGCCTTATGGTGTCGACCTCCTCTACCCTGTAAACAATGCCAAACTACTGTCGGGTGGCACGGGCAAGCCTTCGGCTTTGCCCGTGTCCATTACTCCAGAACTCTCGACACGTTCCATATCACCTCTCTACCCACTTGCCCTTTGCCCTTCACCCGTCTATCTCAATGAGACATACGCCACCCACCTCTGGGAGCACTGGCAAACCGCTGGCTTCGCCAGTGGCACCCATTCTCCGAAACCATCCCCTAAGCAAAGTAGGGTGGGCAGAGCCCCATTGGCGCTAACTTAGAATTCAAATCCCCCTAGCCCCCTTTTGTAAAGGGGGCTAGGGGGATTAGCTGCCTGATTTCACTTAAGTTAACGCCCATAGGGCTAAGCCCACCATCTACTTCGCACCCGAATCCAAGGGAGGGACTTTCCTTCCTTTCTCTTTACCCCACTAGCCAGAACAACATCCCGGGAAGACTCAGGCGCAAAGATCAAAACTCCAAATCCTAAGCTCGAAATCCTAAACAAATTCAAAGCACCAAGGCTCAATATCGTGGAGTCTCGATTTGAGGTACAATGACAATGTGTTTTTGTATTGCTCTAAGAGGTGCAAACGAATATGAACATCCAACTGACTGCTGTATTCCAGAAAGTCCCCGAAGGATATATTGGATTCGTCGAGGAGCTTCCCGGTGCAAATACCCAAGGAGCAACGCTAGATGAGGCCCGTTCCAACCTGGAGGAAGCCGTCTCCCTAGTCTTGGAAGCGAATCGAATTCTTTCTGAAGAATCTCTCAAGGGGCAGAAGGTCATCAAAGAAACTTTGGTGTCCACCTCCTAATGAAAAGGCACGACTTAATCAGACATCTGGAAAACCATGACTGTGAATTTCTCCGAGAAGGTGCCAGCCATACTGTGTATGTGAATCGGACGACCAGGAAATCGTCAACTGTCCCCAGGCATCGCGAGATCAATGACTTCCTTGTTCAGAAGATCTGCAAGGACCTTGAGGTCCCAAAACCATAGATAGGTTGATAGAAGTTCCACCGGCAGCCGTACCCCAATCAGTCGTATTGGCCACCCCGTCGCATAACGCCCGGACCTTATGCAACGTCCCTTTATCCACCATGGCCTGGGAATTGTCCAGGGTGAAAAAAAGGCAAGGGATCCCAAGCCAATCAGTTATCAGCTCCTTCACCCGAGTTCCGTTCTAATCGCTCAGCTATCCATAGCTTGATGAGGGCCGGCCGGGGCACACCAATACGTTTTGCTTCCTGATCAAGAGATTCAATCATCCATCTGGGGAAATCGACATTAACTCGTTTCTGTTCCAAGTTCAGCTTTTTTGTCCTTGAAAGGTCCAAGTATTCCGAAATGTCTTCACCCTTATCAAACCTATGGTCAAGCTGTTTAGCCTCGATGGTCTTAGCCTTTACATTCCTCATGGATTCCTATCTCCTCCTGCCTTGATCGTCTTACCGAGATAATTCGCGTCCTATGCTCCCGGCAAGTAATTATTGCCGACCAATGCTTCTCGCCAATTCTCCCAACAACAAGATATCGAGGTTCTCCTACCGTTCTCGTTGGAATTTCCAGCAAATCTGGGTCAGCTCACAAAGCCTGAGCTTCAACAAAGTCGATACCATGTCTCACTGCACTGTTATGGCTCTTGTGAGGATCAAACTCGAAGGCCACGATATAATTATTATACCTTTCATATACCCTATGCCAACCGTTTCTTGCTATTACTGCGCTTGCCCTTCTTCGATCTCTCGTCTATTCTATTGAGGCAAGACTCCGAGTAGAGTAGGGTGGGCAGTGCCCACCGATTGCACGAAATCTGAATCAGAGGAAGGGAGGTCCAAAGAGGGCTCTCTCCCTTTCTCTTTGCCCCACCCTCCGCTGGCCAGAACAACAATACGGGAAGATCTAGAAACTAAGATCAAAACTCCAAATCCGAAACTCGAAATCCTAAGCAATATCCAAATATCAAAATTCTAAGGACTAAAAGCAGAACTGCAAGCTGATCGCTCTTTTGGGTTTCGAGCTTTGGTGGTTTGAATTTGTTTAGGATTTGGTGCTTCGAATTTCGGATTTCCCCTCCCAACCCCACTGGCGGTAGACCACCGGCTGGTCGTTTTGGTAATTTCGTTGTATGCCAAACTATCGGAGACAACCCAGTAGAACTCATCTCAATCTATATTCCAGTCAACCAAGACATGAAGAACATTCTTGATACTGTGCGTCCAGTGAGGTATCTTAGAATATGGTCCAGTGAGGGAGGTGTATTCCTATGCACAATGAATTCACGGCAATAATTGAGAAAGACGGTGACTGGTATATCTCCTACTGCCCAGAAATTCCAGGCGCAAATGGTCAAGGGTACACTAAGGAAGAGTGTCTTCAGAGTCTATCCGATGCAATAAATCTCATCCTCGAAGACCGAAGAGAGGACGCTCTACGTAGTCTTCCGGATAATGCGATTCGTGAAGTGGTTACACTTAAATGAAACGTGACACGCTTCTCAGACACCTTCGAAAGCATGGATGTTACCTAAAGCGCGAAGGGCACTCGCACTCGCTCTGGTGTAATCCGCAGACAGGCCATGTCGAGGCTGTTCATCGTCATGTCGAGATTTCCAATAACTTAGCGAGGAAGATCTGTCGCAGTTTGACAATTCCCGAGGTGTAACCTCCCCGCTCCTTTTAAAAGGTTATCCTTCACAACCGCAGAAGGTTACGAAGGGGAATACGGCAACATCGGGTAAGCGCAGCCACCATATACAGCAACTCTGAATTGTATTCCAAAGGAAGCTCTCTCCCTTTTCTCTTTGCCCCACCATCCGCTGGCCAGAACAAGATCACGGGGAGAGCCAGACGTTAAGATTAAAAACTCCAAATCCGAAACCATAAGCCCTAAACAAATTCAAAGCGCTAAGGTTCAAAACAAAGACAAGCGGAAACGTTTTGGTATTTGTGATTATATGTTTTTTTGAATTTCGCGTTTAGGATTTTCGGATTTTCACATCCTAGCCACCAGCCAAAGGTTGCAGGATCACAACCTCGTCTCCATCCACAAGCTTGCGAGAAAGGTCCTTGGGGATCTCCAGTCTTTCCGTATTCACCATCGTGACCGGCGCCCCCTTTGTGAGGATTTCCAGTACATCGACCTTAATGTCTTTACTTATTTTAGAAAAAAGGTCTTTCGCCGTGCTGCCATCCCTGATCTTTACTTCCTTCTCGAGATTGATAAATCTCCTATCCAAGTATCCATGGATCGCAATTTTCACCTTCATATTGCTCGCACTTCTCTTTAGTACAGTGTTTCCGCGACCTCTCTAAGCCCAAGCTCGATCAACCTAGACTTTCTTGGCTTTCCCGTATCCCAATCCCATTGCATAACCTCGTAGTATTCTTTTGCCATAGTCTCAATGTCTACTGTAATCTTTGCAGTGGGGCCGGCTGGAAGTGGTGGCTTACCCAACACTCTATCAGGAACTTGGAAACTGGAAGCAGTCATCCCTTCCCTAGCATTGAATGATTGACGAAGCGTTTGAATTCTCTCGCCTGTCGTTATGAGCTCTTCTAGCGTATAGTCCCATCCAGTGACAGCGTTGACGATTTCTACATATGGCATCGGGCCCAGAAGTCCTGAGAATATGCACAGCCCAAGACAGTTAGTAGTCTGGGCAAGATTGCTAGCAAGTGCTTGTGCTGCCCCTTTCCCTGTATAGATGTATCGCTCTAGCTTTGGTGTTTCTATACCAGTAACTGGCAAACCCATCAATCCCCATTCCATAAATCCAGCGCCCCCAGCAGTATGTCTTCCAGGCGTCGGATCAGCCAAATAGGTTGTCCCAAAACTTGGATTCAATCTGGGATCATGCATGGAGATTTCCTGGCCTCCAATATGCATCGCAAACTCAGCAGCTCCCTTTCCAATTACTTCCGACGCCCTCCGCGTGCCATCTGCCAGTAAGTCACCAAGTCCTTCTCTACACACGATCTTCTCCATAAGAGCAACAATGGCATCACCGTTCCCCCATGTCAACTTCAAACCGCCCGTGTCCTCATCAGTGAGAATGCCATTTTCGTAACATTCAATAGCAAAGGATATTGAGGCTCCGGCTGAGATAGTATCAATCCCATTTCTATTGCAGATCTCGTTACACTTGAGGAAGGCTTCTGTATCGTCCATCAGATTCATCATGCCAAATGAAGCAATATTCTCATACTCAGGTCTATGGTCTTCCTCATATGAATACCTCTCACCATCAAGCTTCATGATTGCGCCACAACCCAGCGGACAAGCCTGACATGCATACTTCTTGACTTTATACTTATCTAGGCTATCATCGCTTATCTTACTTGCCTTGCTCCGCATAGGAAAATCCTGACATCCCACTCCCTTCCAATTCTTTATAGGAGAATCACCACATTGAGCGGATACAGAAGCCATACTAGACGTACCCATTTTGCCAAACATCTCTACCATTGAACCGACATCTGGTGTCATGAATATTCCTCTTTTCAACATCCACGGCATGATTGGTCTGAAAAGGGGGCCCATTATCTTTGACATGGTTGATGGTTTCTGTTTAAGTACAGCCAATAATTCCTTTCTTATCCTCTGGAATTCATCAGGATTCGCGATGGAGGTTTTCATATCTCCTTTCACCGCTATGGCCTTTAGGTTCTTTGAACCCATTACAGCTCCAACACCTGATCGCGCCGCTGCCCTACCCTTGTCATTCATAATTGAGGATATCAAAGAGAGCTTCTCACCCGGCTGTCCTATACAAGCCACCCTTATCCGCATCTCATTCAATTCATTTTTAATGAGATCTTCTGTCTGAAAACAGTCCTTTCCCCACAGATCTTTAGCACTTCTAATCTCAATATCACTACCATTTACCCAGATATAAACTGGCTTTGGCGACCTACCCTGCACAAAGATACCATCGTAGCCTGCCTTCTTAATCTCGGTTCCCAAAAAGCCTCCCGAATTGGCATCTCCCCACGTGCCTGTGAGAGGAGACTTGCAGGCTACGGTGTATCTTCCTGAAAAAGGTGTATGGCTCCCGTTCAAGAGCCCAGGGAGAAAAGCAATGATGCCGGTCTCTCCAAGCGGATCAATCCCAATTGGTTGGCGATCAAAAATCTCCTTGGCACCTATACCATAACCACCTAGGTACTTTCGGTAAAACTCATCTTCCGGTTCTGTAGTTGAGATCTTACTGTCAGAGAGGTTTACAAATATGAGCTTTCCAGAATAACCATATCTTACACCATTAGCCATACTATACCTCCTGTTTCCTTGGGCATAGAAGAATGCGCTTCTTATCATTAAAGCGCCGTTACTTTACTATCTAATGGAGGTATCGTCAAGTTAAACTGGCAAAATAGATATTGCATAGTGAGGATATTGATTACGAATAGATGTTCAACTGCTTATTACCAGTATTGCACAAAGAAACTAAACTAACCTTTTCTTCTTGTTGGAACATTAGCCCGAATTGAAGACAAAACGAGCATAGGTTCAGTGCAGGAGCTAGCGCCTGTTTTGACCACAATGTATACAAACATCTCGGTGAACACAGATTGTCCCTTGACAATTTGAACATCGCCATCGACCCTTTTCGTTTCTAACAAAGGCCCTTATACCAAGTTCTTTTATGCTTTCAAGGTTCGAGAGCATACTCATGCCATATTTGGTTCTGTATCGTTTGTCCAACTGCTTCAATCTGGTACATGGAAAGTTCTTACACATATAACAAAACTTCGGTTTATTCTTCGCCAACTCGTCACAATTCTTGATCTTACAATTCAAACAGCCAATCGGTTTGTTTTTATCGTCTCCTCTGCAACCAAGGCATTTTTTCTTTTCTCTGAGATGTGCCGCACAAATACTACAGTTCATACCACAAGGAGCAATCATTATCGATTTAATCGGTGTTGATATATTCTTCTTATTTGTATTCATTCTTCCTAGTCGCTATCTACTGCCATGTAAAATTGAGTATTCCCCCACTCAGTAGTACTCACAGCACCTTCAGTAGAAACCTCGATGTATGATTTTCCCACATCTGATTCATCGGTCGCATTGTTTGTAAGCTGGTTACTTCCATGACTGCAACTCAATGATATTACCTTCTGGATCAGCCAAATACACAAATATCAGGATTCCAACTCCATCCACCTTAGACTCGGTAATTTCACCAATTCTGGCTCCCCCATTGTCTAAAACCTCCACCATAGCCTTTCTAACGTCATCGACTTCGAAGGCAATATGGCCAAAGCCTTCTCGATTCGCTACCGGCGATAACTTAGTCTCGTTGTCGGAGTATTGAAAAATTTCCAGTGTTGGACCGCAGTCTCCGCATCCAGGCAAACGAAGATGAATGCCAGAAAGGCAAGCATCCCTGACTCCGGTACCCATTTCAAGCCATTTCCCAGATAGTTGGCGTTCCGGCAGCACACGAGTGCAACCGAAAACATGTTCGTAGAATTCTGCTAGCCTACACCAATCTCGCGCAATTATATTGGTGTGTCTGTACTTCGCTTTTATATGAGAGATGTCCTCCATACACCCACCTTGAGCAAGAGGGGGACATCCTCAAGGATATGCTGGATACCAATATAATGCAACGGGTGCTGAGCCCATATTAACAAAGCCGGTCAATGCAGGTGCTCTAGAGTGATCGTATATTACAAGGTTAGTATGAGTCGTGGGCGAGGTTGAAACCCAACAAGGTTTTATATCAGTCAACAGCCGGAGGATGCAGCCCGAAGGTGAGATCGCAATTACATTACGATCCCACCCTTTCAGCTTATGATTCTTTTATCTCGACTATAAGAGTAGGGTTACCTCGAAGCATAACCATCTTGTGCCATGGGAAGCGAGTCCACACTAATGGTTGCGACATTTCCTCGCCTCTTGTCAATGAAATGAGTAATGAGTATGAAGACAAGCCACACAGGTCCCCACAAATAACTCCCCCTGACTATTGACTGGCTGATGAGAAGGGGAAGAAAGAGCGTTTCACTGAAGGGACCTGTTGAATGAGGCAGGAATAGTAGCACGCATGAAAACCAAGCTAATGCGCCTAGCATGGAGGCTATACTAGCAATAAGAAAAGCCCAACTTGTATCGCGCTTGACATATTGGTTGGTCACATACACCGTGGTAGCAGCGATAGCTACAGGAGGTATAAGAGGAACTAAAAACCATAGACAAAAAAACAAGAGTGAAATCAAAAAGTCATTCATCTGCTATAACTCATAGACCAATCCACCGGATCGGCGAAGTTGGTCCCATGACCACATTGCATATTTACCGTCCTAGCTCCAACAAGTTTACAGTTTGTAGGTCCCCTACGCAACCCTCGTATATTGAACACCAGAGCTATGCAATACACGCAGCATATTGCTATATTGCTTCGAGGATTAATAACTGGGATTATACACTGGGAGAACCAAGCTAGATAGAACCAGCTTCTATGTCCTTAGCAGATGCACTGTCCTTTAGTTCGTCGGTGACACTCTTTTCCCACAGAGCAACCTTTGTCCTATAGGCAGATTGGATAATAATATGGGTTGATACGGGGCAGGTGAATAGAAGAAACGCCATTATGAGTAATTCTTTGATACTAAAGGTATCTATCACCCAATTGAAATACAACAACGATGCGGCAAGAACACAACCAATACCCAAGGTACTCAAGAGTCCTGTTGCATGTGCTCTGGTATAGACATCGGGAAATCGTACCAAGCCAATTACACCAACCGCAACAAAAAAGACCCCCAGGAATATGAGTATCCCAACTATTGCTTCAATCAATTATCTTTCCCTTTATGAGGAACTTCGCTATGGCTATAGTACTAATAAATGAAATCACTGCCGTTACCAGAGCCACATCCAGGAAGAAGCCACTAGAATACTTGATGGCAATAACCACCATTGATGTCATAACACAAATAACTACAGAATCCAACGCAAGAGCTCTGTCCTGAACACTGGGCCCCACTACAACCCGGTAGAGACAACCCACAATAGCTATTCCCAGCAACAACAAGGCGATAGTGGTAACCGCGCCCATTACTGCCCTATCCTTGATATATACATTTCCAGGGTTTCCTTCATCTCTCGCTTAGACTGTTCAGGATCATCGATATCCAACGCATGCACATAAAACGTTTTCTTGTCTTTGGATACTAGTAACGTTATGGTACTAGGAGTCAAGGTTATGGAGTTACCAAAAGCTGTCACGGATACATCACCCTCAACATCCACAGGCACCGCAATAATCCCCGACCGCGGTTGTTTTCCTGGTGTTATCACCAACCTAGCCACTTTGAAATTAGCCTTAATAATCTCTATATTTAGATGAATAAGGTAATCTGCAAGACGTAACCATTTTCTCACACTCAACAGTGTAGATATAGAAACGGAATGAGAAAACGAGCTCTTTACCAACAAACCCACCACTGCCCCGACGACAAATCCAACTATTAGATTTGGAATGGTGACGCTGTTCTGGAAGAAGCACCACAAGGGTGCTGCTATAACAGCCATCGCAAGAATGTTCTGCATTTCTTACTCGCCCTCTTCATCGCTTACACTCAACTCTTAGGGCAACTTCCCCCATTTGCCAAGTGCCATTAGCCTACTGCTTCAGAGAGACCTTGATACCAGTATGCCTTTATCCGGAGAGAAGGATCCCCCTCCCCTTCCGTCTCCATTGAAGGGAGTGGGGATTGAAAGGGCTGGTGTATGTATCCAGCTCTGCTGGCAAAGATCCAAACAGAAAAGCTCATTGTATGTTCATCATCTAGACAGTCAGACTGTGTCATACCCTAGTTTCATATCTTTTTAATCCGTTCCTTGTTCCGTCATTGCGAGCGAAGCGCGGCAATCTCGTTAAACTCCCGGGATTGCTTCGTTCTTCCACTCCTCCTAAGAAACTGGAGTAATGACCCGTATTCCTCACGTGTCCCGTGCTCACAATGACAGAAAAGTGGGGATTGTGACACACTCTAAGTATACTGGTTCCAACCCCTGCACAGAATATCTCAATTTGGTGTTAGTTCTGACTGGGGATCTACAGCCTCAATATATACTGTAGGATCCATTATTTGATTCGCCGCCTCGCTAAAGAAGTCTATAAACGGCTCGGCATATAGCCCCATTAGAATGCACAATCCCACCAAAAAGGCTATAGGTACCAGCAAAGCTTTATATGAAAAACAAGTGTCATCCGGCTTATCGCTAGCCTTTTTCCCCCAGTATGCGGCTTGCCAGATCTTGGACATTGAATACAGAGTAAGCAAGCTCACTAGTAGAGAAACTGCAATGATAGTGTAATTCAGCCATCCCCCAGCCTCAAACCCTGCCTTTATCAGCAGCAGCTTGGCCGTAAATCCACTCAGGGGAGGGAATCCGGAAAGCGACAGCGCAGCCACCAAGAATAGGACTGCAACTGCAGGATAGCGCGAGGCCAAGCCCCCCATGCTCTTTATATGCTGACTTCCAGTGATCCGTTCCGCTATCCCACTGGTAAGAAACAAGGCCGATTTTACCAGGATATGATGCACAATATAGAACATTCCAGCAGCAACCGCAGCCGTAGTATAAATACCCAATCCCATGATCATATAGCCGACCTGACTACTGATATGGTATGTCAGTATAGATCTATAGTTATTCTGGGCCGCAGCACCCAATACCCCAACTAACATGGTCAACCCAGCTAGTACAAGTATAATTGTATGGGTGTAGCCGGTATCATAAACAAACATCAGAGTGAAGACCCTAAACAGACAATAAACCCCCACCTTGGTGAGTATGCCGCCAAAGTATGCAGAGATTCCAGCAGGGATAACAGAATATGTACCAGGCATCCAAAACCATAGGCCAAACAATGCCCCCTTCAAACCAAACACTATGAGAAATATCATAGCGATTGGTGTGATCATACCTTGTTGTGGAGAGGAGGCGATTCGCTGTGCAATATCAGCCATGTTCAATGTCCCAACAAAGCCATACAACATAACCACGGTACCCACCATGATAGTGGAACCAACAAGGTTTATGGCCATATATTTGACAGCTGCCTCCAATTGCCGCTTCTCTCCACCCAAAGTAATCAATGCATAGGACGCTATCAACATGATTTCAAAGAACACGAATAGGTTGAAAAGGTCACCAGTTAAGAAGCACCCGTTCACCCCCATAAGCTGAAACTGAAAGAGTGGATATAAATAGTATTTCTCCCTCTCCTTATCTATACTCCAGAAGGTGAACGCTAGTGCCGCTACAGCAATTGTCATGGCTATGCCTATCATGGCACAGCTGAACAAATCCGCCACGAGGCATATACCAAATGGGGGCTCCCAGTTCCCCTGCTTATAGACCTGGATGCCATCTCCCCTAACCACAAAAAGAAGAACTATGCTCAATACATAGGTAGTCAGTGTGGATACAGCTGAAACGACACGTTGAATAGTAACATTCTTACTTAATAGGGCTAGCACAATTGCTGTAGCCAGCGGTATCAATATGGGGAGAAAGACTATCTGCATTAACCCTTCAATTCCCTCATCTCGTCCAAATCATCTGTCCCATGCTCTTGATGTGCCCTATAAGCTACCACCAAAAAGAGAGCGGTTACCCCAAAGCTAATAACAATGGCAGTCAATATCAAAGCTTGTACCAATGGATCTGTGGCTCCAGACAACTCTTCCTCTGCACCCACAGGAATGCCGCCTCGACGTAATCCTCCCATTACAAAAATGAGCATGTTCACCGCATGGCTCATTAGAGCCACTCCTAATATCAGCCGTAACAGGCTCCTTCTCAGCATGAGGAAAAGTCCAGCGGCAAACAAGACTCCTATTACTATAGCCATCAAGCCTTCCATGACTTCGTCACCTCCGGATTGTGGTTACGATGGTAAGTATGCCTCCAACAACCACCAAGAACACACCAATATCAAAGAACGCTGCTGAGGCAATCTCTACCTCATGAAACAACGGCATCTCCAAATACCAAACCTCACTTCGAAGAAACGGATAACCAAACAGCATAGGGATAAAGCCAGTAGCTGCAGCCACTAGCAAACCTAGAGCTATTACACCACGGTAGTTGAGTGAGAACATTTGATTCATATACTCACTCCCAAACACTAAATACTGGAATGCAATTATGGTGCCAGCCATAACACCAGCAATAAAGCCACCACCTGGTGCATTGTGTCCTCTCATCAGGAGATAGACAGCAAACACCAAAACCAACGGCAATATAGCCTTTGAGATAGTTCTCAGGATTACGGAGTTCACTGACTCTCTTTCTTCCTTAATTTATGCAGACAGAAGAGGGCTATAGCAGCTATGGCAAGCACCGTTATTTCTCCCATAGTGTCATACCCTCTAAAATCCACGATTATCACGTTAACGATGTTCCTTGCCCCCGCAACTTCATGAGCATTAGCCAAATATGCATCTCGGAGGAAGGAATCAAAGGGAGTCCCGTCGTATATTACCGTTAGCATGATAACAGTAATAAGGGCACCAAAACCTACAGATATGGCTATATCCCTTAGCAACGTAATACGAGGCATCTTTGGTTTGGCAAATGGTAATGCATGATAGAACACCAAAACGAATAGCACCACAGAGATGATTTCGATGAGGATTTGTGTCAGGGCAAGGTCAGGTGCACTGTACAAAACCCAGAAAACAACCACAAGTGCACCCACAGCCCCAATTGCAATGATTGCGCTTACCCGCTCTCTGGCAAGGACCGTAGCAATGGCTGCAACAATCATCAATCCTGCAAGGGCATACTCATAGAGCTCTATTCCATTTAGGCTAAAACCGGGGAAGGTCAGATCCGATTTAACTACGAGAGTGTATCCAACCAATCCCATTATAAACAGGGATATCATCATCAGGTAGTAGCGCAAGTAGCCTGACTGAAACCTGTTGAATATCCAAGCAGTGCCATCAATCATGAATCCTAGAAACCAGCGTTCATAAAGATAGGCCACGCTCCACTTTGACTCGGCCCCTTCTTGAGAACGTAGGAACTCCCTCAACCGCCAGTAGACTAATAAGCCTAAACTGATTGTGATAACCGTCATCAATAGCGGTAGTTCAAATCCATGCCAGAGACCGAGATGCAACTCAACAGGGTGTTGAAGTACAGCAGAGATTGCAGGTTCAAGCAGCCAACCTGATATCAGTCCAGGGAACAATCCGATGACGACACATAAAGAGGATAGAATACCTATTGGAATCAACATACCCTTGCATGCTTCATGAGCATGCTCGGTATCTGGTGTTTGCCTTCCAAAGAAAACCCCGTGAAAGAGTCGAAGACTATACACAAACGTCATGAGCGCTCCGAGAACCGCCACTATGGGCACTATCCAGTTCAATCCCTCTAGCGATGCTTCGTAGAACAACTCCTTGCTTATGAAACCATTCAACGGTGGCACTCCTGCCATCGAAAGGGCTGCTATTCCCGCAAACAGTGCAGTCCAAGGCATTACAGCAGCCAATCCTCCAAGCGACTTTACAATTCTGGTACCGGCACAATGATCAATAGATCCAGCAACCAGGAACAGAGAACCCTTAAACAATGCATGATTAACAACGTGAAACACTGCTGCAATCACTCCTAGCTCTACACTGTAACCGAGCAATGCAATCACTAGACCCAGTTGACTAACTGTGGAATATGCCAATAGTGCCTTCAACTCCTTTTGCCTCAATGCCATATAGGCACCGATTACCATAGTGAATAGGCCAACGGGGGTGATGAAGTACAACCATAAATCACTATTGGAGAACACCGGAGAGAATCTAGCAAGCAGGAAAATACCTGCCTTGACCATGGTAGCCGCATGGAGATAGGCACTCACTGGGGTAGGAGCAGCCATTGCTCCAGGCAACCAGAAATGGAGAGGGAATTGAGCAGACTTGGAAAACGCACCTATAGCTATGAGAATCAACGCTGGGCCAAATAGATGACTATCTGTTATCAGATCAACGTCATTCAGGATTTCGCGGATTTCCCAGCTTCCGGTAATTAGATGGAGGATTACAAAACCAGCTAACATGGCTAATCCTCCAACACCCGTAACTAGCAAAGCCTTAATAGCCGCCTTGCGTGTTTCTTCCACTTCATCCCAAAAGCCAATTAGCAAGAAGCAGCTAAGACTCATTAGCTCCCAAGAAATAAAGAGTACAATTAGATTCGAAGCCAGTATGGTGCCCAGCATCGATCCCATAAAGAACAGCATGATGGCAAAGAACTTGCCCAGATTCTCTTTAGGAGAGAGGTAGAAGTTGGCATAGGTTAAGATCAGCACACCTATACCAGAAACCAGAATAGCAAATAGAAGACTCAGCCCATCCACAAAAAAGGAAAGATTTATACCTAGGCTTGGTACCCAATTCAGGCTATATTCAACAACTTCGCCTGAAGATACAGTGGGTATTAGCGTGAGGACAAAGATGAAGACAAGAGCAGCAACACCAACCGCCCACCACCCCACACGCCTTCCCAACCTTGGATATAAGAGAGGCGTCATGATAGCTCCAAGGAAAGGGAGAAGAGGTATTATGGCAGACAACAACTTCTGATCTATCCCTCAAAAACGCGGTTTAGTCAGTTTATCCCTTTCACCTCCAAGGGTCAACGTCATACCAAAAACCACGATACTTATTTACACCTATTAGACATAGTAGTTACAAACTCAAATTGATATTAGAGCACCATGATTATTCTCTTTCATCATGAACTCCTAAGTAAAGCAAGCTGATTACAACTATGGCCCAAACAATATTCTTAAACAGAGGCTAAACTATGTCCCATAATTAAGGAACCCGCCCATCTCTATTGCTCCAAACTCCCCTATGCTTAATTACATTGTTGGGCAGGCTGCTCGCGTCTCCTCTTTTTTATGTACCACACTCCAACAGCACTCAAGATCGCCACTCCCCCTACACCTCCCACTATTAGAGCCACCCTCTCACCAGTGCTCAGGTTTGTATCAGCAGCAGTTAATTCACTATCCGTATCGATTAGAAGACGCACATTTAGAACTGTCTTAAACATACCAGAAGTTGCACATAGGATTTGTATCCAAGCTTCCCACTTCTGCCCCATCCAACTTTCCGACTTAGGGATATCTACATACACAGTCACAGGAACGCTGGAATGGGCGTCTACAATTACAGATTCATGATCGAACTCTATCCAATCGTTATCCGGTAGTTCCTCATAACCGTCCCTCCTATTATCATCAGGCGCATCCTGAATCGATATAATGAAGGCCTGAGGATAATCCTCCTTGTTTTTAACATAGAGGAATCTCTCCACCTTTTGGCCAACACTTAAATCACTTACTTTAAATTCTGCAGGTGAAGCGCTAAAGGAACCTGCAATGGCAACCATAGGATAACATGCTGACATCAATAGACATATTATCAACCACACAGATAGCTGAATCCAGAATCGCTTAGGATAGCACATAGCCAACTCCAAGAACAGCTATGTCTTTACTGCAGAGATTATCACGTCTCCGGATTTCACATCGGCATCAGATATTGAGGTCGGGGCGGAAAGAACCAGTCCAAAGTCTTGATTAGACGTTGCCCCTAAATCTTCTACAAGAATACTAGGAATCTTAGTCACCGGTATGTCATACAAGTTGTCAGCATCGGACAGCCCTGCATCCAGGGCATAGGCATCCTCCTCTGGCTCATCAGCAAGTACCCAATCATTCTCACCTGTACCTCGCAGATCTGTCCCTGCGATAGTCACGTCAATTGGAATACTGCTGTTGTTAGTCAATCTGAACGAACTAATTCCAGTGGCACTCAATCCACCAGCAGACACTACCAAGAAATCCCATGTACTCGGTTCAACTGTAATAGATATCTCTTCCCCTCGAGCACTAATGCCAACGGTGGCACTATTATCAGCTAAGGCGACCGGTATACCGCACAGAACCAAAGCCAGAGCTAAATTCAATGCAATTAGAGCGTTCTTCATAGCCCCCTTGTCTCCTTTCTAGAGCAATTAGCCTTATGATTTATAACTGCACAGCAACCACGACTATGCACTTACAAATATATCCCCATTAGCTACCGTTTCATCTCCGTTCACATCCCGATATTACAGCAATTGCACCTCACCATATCTATCAATCTACTGTCTATAACCAAATCACCTAATATTAATAAAACCACACTCATCAGTAATACCGTCCCTGCAACTCAATCCTAATTAACACCATTTATACCAGATTATTTATATTGCAGGACATTCATTACAATCTAGCTTAGTATAATAGTGTACAAGCCACAATCAAAATATGTCAATATCTTTATTGTTCATTGTTATAGACATCGTTTACCATTTCGCCCCCCTTAACTACACAACTTGCATTCTTAACATCAACACCTACCATGCAGATATATCAGCATAGACCCAATGACTATTTGCTTAATAGTGTTACATAAGGATTTTGTCCTAGAATTATCTAACACTTGCAATTGTGAGCAAGGCTCGGCAATCTGGGAGGGGACAAACTGAACCTATTACCAGTTCTGTCTGCTATGAATCAACCTTTCCTCCAAACCACGCATGCCACAGATTGCTACCTCACTATCACTCCTAAGAAACTGGTTGTTAGTGAAAGAAACAACCAGTTTCTTAGGAGTGATAGTGAGGTAGC
>JAXHVC010000170.1:0-2861 GCA_034189315.1 Chloroflexota bacterium
TAGAACGTTGGAACATAAACGACGATTTGGGTTTCATGCGACAACTTGGTGTTATCCCCACACCGGGACAGGGCGAGGCGTAGCCCCTTGAGCCGAGGTTCAAGAATTAGGCAGGCAAATAGGTCAAAGTTTTGCAGGCCAGACAAAGAAAGCCCCGTCTGGGCAACCAGGAGATGTGCCTTGGCGGAAGAGAGCGAGGCTGAGACCCCTCTCACGGATACTGAGAAGGGTCAGGCAGCGACGTACATGAGCAATATGCGTGCCGAGGTGGGGGGAGAAGCAATTGGAACATGGGGTGGAGGCAGAGAATCTGAATCACGAGGGATTGGATGTTATAACCAAACAGACTGGAATAACAAAGGAGGTGAATCATGGGTTTCGTGAAGTCTTTGGATGAGATCGCAGACAATCAGATGGAGATTGTGGAGATATTTGACGCAGAAGTGTTAACCGTCTTTTTTATGACCAAGCCAGAAATCGTGCAGCGATTATTACCCCCACCCCTTGAACCAGCTGCAATGCCCGTCGGATTCGTTTTCGTCGCCAACTACCCCAGAACCAGTTTTGGGGTGACCTACTTGGAGAGTTCACTCTTCTTGCAGGCTGAGTTCAATGGCGAACAGGGTGCCTACTGCCTGTCCATGCCCGTTACAAATGACATCGCCTTGATCCTCGGTCGTGAGGCCCTCGGGTACCCTAAGAAGATGGGGAACATCGGTTTGACGCGCCAGGGAAAAGACGTAGAAGGATGGACAGAGCGCCGCGGAGTGCGCTTTCTGGATGTTAGGGCAAAGCTCACTGGCAAGTTCAACAGCGAGGTTTTTCAAGAGGCGATACAGGAGACCGCACAATCTGATGCTGATCTTATTATGTACAATCACAAGTACTTCCAAGCACCTACTATGAAGGGCTTCGACTACAATCCCCGCCTTGTCAAGGAAGTCGTGAAGGCATGCCGAAAAACCGTGGAGATGGGCGAAGCTGAACTCGTGTTTCAGTCCTCAGATCACGATCCCTGGGGCGATGTGGAAATTGTCCAAGTCCTTGGCGCAACCTATAGCATAAGCAACATCGCAATGCTACCGGGTGCTGTTGTAGCCGAGGTTGATCAGATCGCATTCGCTCCGTATGCATTCATGAAGTTAGATACGTTGCAATCTACCACAATCCTAGAGACTAGAGTCTAAACAGTAGTGTACTGGTCGAGGGGGGGGCTAGGGACTATCGTAAACATGCAGACTCGAATAGTGGGGAGATAGTAGTACTACACTCCCCGCCGATGGGTGTTGGGGCATTGGGTAACTGAATACGGTGTACCTCTTAAATATCGGTGTATACAGTCCACCTGACGTCTGAATAAATAGGAGAGTATAACCGCTCAGACAGAAAAGAGGTTAATGATGCATACCGAGGATAATCCTGGAGCCGAGAATCAGGTAGAAAAATGGCAGGAGGTTCCTGGAGAGAGTACCTCGAATAGATCCAACCAAAGCTGCACTCCTTGTGATAGACATGCAGGAATGTCGGGAGAGCAAGGATTGGCCTGTATACATTAGTTCTAATACGTTTGCTTTGCACTATTACAGGCAGCGGATTTCTGAGGTCGCCAAACCGAACATCAAACGCCTAGAGGACTTCGCCCGGAAGAGCAAAATGAGAATAGTATATACGCTGTTCTCGCTTCATATTAAAGATGGTATTGATTCAAACAGACAAGTACAAGAGATCGAGGGATTGCCCAGGGAAACGACCGGTGGCTCTTCTATTCCACGTGAAATCAATCCTGACTCCATAACTATTGAATCAAAAAAGCCCAAAGATGGTGACATTGTAATCGTCGAGACCTCCAGCAGTGCGTTTACTGACACAGGTCTGGAATACTTTCTGCGCAACATAGGGATAGAACAACTGCTTGTAGTAGGGGATGTCACAAATATATGCGTTGAGGACGTGGTGAGTGCATGTGTTGAATTTGGATTCGAAGTGATAATAATCAAGGGTGCCTGTGCTGATCGGAGCCCCCAGATTCACAAAACTTCTTTGGATACCTTCGAGCTTTTATTTTGGCAATGTGATGTCCACAGACCAAGTAATCAGAATGATAGAGGATAATTTATAGCCCAGTGGTTGTATAAACAGCGTTCGCCACAAGTAAACAAATGGGGTCAGGCCTTGATTCTTGACATAACTGACGAGGTGAGGCAATAGATGGGTGTAAAATGGTCTTTCCCGTGAAGCTTGTCACCGATTTGATCGGGGGCAAGGAATCCATATCTCTTACTGAAGCAAGTGCTCCCTGGATTCCCGTTTGTCAGACTGTATTGCCATCTGACATTCAGCAGATTGTAATCGTCATCCCGGACTTGGTCCGGGACCCAGCCCTCCCCGCCCCTACTAGATTCCTGATCGTAGTCGGGAATGACACAACCAGGTTTTTTTCTGTTACTCATACACCCGTGGCAGTATCCCGTTCTCGTGATGACATAGTGACACAGTCTGTTCACGGGAATGACAATCTTGGGTGTGATCTGAGTTAGTTACTTATGAGGCAAGGCCCACCCTACGTCTTTCTTCAAATCCAATGCCATTATTACGCATGCAAGAATCGGCATTAGAGTGTCTCCCACAGTAAAGGCAATTGTAGGAGAGGCTTTAGCCTCGACTTCCTCACAGCAAGCATCATTAAGTTAAGCCCAGAACAAGCGCCATCAAATTATCCATATCTCACTGTTCGCGAATGCAATCCCAAAGCCCAAGATCCAATTTCCAAACAATTACCAATAACCAAAACTCAAAAGAGGAAGGTATCCGACCGTGTTTTGGTCATTGGAGTTTAGATATTGTCTGGGATTTGGTGCTTG
>JAXHVC010000171.1:0-18509 GCA_034189315.1 Chloroflexota bacterium
TGGCCCTCCTCGAACGCTTTTTCTTGTTTTTGGGATTCTGAGCAGAACCCGTACTGCCATTGGATGAATTCCCCTTATCCGGGGCGTTTTCCCAATATTGAGGGAGTGTGAACCAGAAAGAGGCTCCTTCTCCTGGCACGGAATCCACTCCCATTTCCCCTCCATGGTGATGAACAATCCTCTTAGAAAGTGTCAGTCCAACACCAAGACCTTCATACTCGCTCTCGGGATAAAGCTTCCTGAACATCGTAAAAATCCTGTCGTGATACTTTTCATCAATGCCGATACCATTATCAGTAACGCGCACTTTCACCCACCCATCCTCTATAGGGGTGTGAGTGATTGTGACTTGAGGTGGGATGTTGTCTTTCTTGCGGTACTTGATGGCATTACCTATGAGGTTGTGAAATAGCTGCCGCATCTGTACATCATTTGCATATACCGTTGGTATTGTCTCTGGGATCTCTATTATGCCTTGAGTTTCTTCTAGTAGGGTATCCAAGTTAGTTCGTTTGATATCGTCTATGACTTTTGTCAGTTCAACCTTCTTAAATGTTTTTCCTCTGGTGACCTGGGAATACTCTGATAGTGCTTTGACAATACCCTGCATGCGGTTTGCACTAATAGCTATAAATCTCAGGTTCTCCTGCTCATCTTCGCTCAGCTGACTCTCCGTAGAGCTGAATAGAAGGCTTGAGAAGGAGCCTATTCTTCGTAGTGGTTCCTGTAGATCGTGAGCGGATACTTGCACAAAGTCCTCTAGTTCTTGGTTGACCTGTCGGAGTTTGCTGTTGGAGTTTCTTAGTTCGATCAGTAGCAGTTCCTTTTGGTGCTCTGCATCCTTGCGATCTGTAATATCCCTTAAGACCACGGCAATGGCTTGCTGATCTTCTTTTTCCGCCTCTATGACAGAAGCAGCCATGCTCACAGGGTACCTTGTCCCATCCGCCCGCTGTATAAAGAGCTCCACGTCTTTGAATGATCCGTCTTTGATCAGTGCAGAGAAATGCTTTAGGAAGGTTGGTATTTGGTCCTCGGGGAAGAAATCTATTGGGCCTGTTCCTGAAATGCTTCTTTCATCATATTGCGTCTGGGCGCAAAATGCCCTATTTGCGAAGGTGATTCGGGGTTCCATGGTGGTTACAATGACACCATCTGTCATGCTCTCCATCACCTGTTCGGTTAGTTTGCGTCCAGCTGTGATCTCTTCCTCAGCCAACTTCCTATCGGTCACATCATGAAGGTTGACAACTACGCCCTGAACTACGGGATCATCCAAACGATTGGTGTTGGTGCATTCTATATTACGCCATGTTCCATTGCTATGCCGAAGGCGCAGCTCCAACATCGATGCTTTGTCTTCCCGTCGGATCATTCTGCTGAAAGCTTCGGCTACACTTGGAATACTCTCTTCTTCCAGCACTTCGAGAGCAATATCCATGAGTGAACCGTTTGGAGTGAATCCCATGATGTGTTCCATGGAGGGGGAGCTGTAACTAATCCCTCCATCGTTACTCAAGACGATGATTCCATCTGATGCGTTCTCGATGAGCGACCGGAAGTATTGTTCCTGTTCACGAAGGACTTGCTCGGTCTGTGTGCGCTCTGTGATATCTTGGGCAATGCCTAGAAGGGCATAGAGCTCCACCCCATGATAAAGAGGTATCATAGTGCTCTCTATCCAAAGCACTTCTCCGGATTTCTTATTAACACGGGTTGTTATGGGAGGCATCTTCTGTCCTGCTAGTATCTTTGATACGTACTCTACGGCCGTAGGGAGGTCATCAGGATGGGAAAACGCCTGAAAGGACATCTCCTTCATTTCACTCTCACTGTATCCCAGATGCTCTAGAGCAAAAGTGTTTGTTTCAATGACCTTTCCTGTCGTATCGATAATATAGGCCATTTGAAAGGGGCTGTTGAATATGGCTGTATAGCGGGCCTCACCCTCGTGGAGAGCTGCCTCTGCTTGCTTTCGCTCTGCAATATCACGGGCGAAGATTGCCAGGGCTGATCGTCCCCTGAAAGTGGTCAACGTGCTGCTTATCTCTACTGGTATACGCTGGCCTTCTTTATGCAAGGCATGTAGTTCGGTTACCGCAGAAACCTGTTCACCAGCTAGACGCCGGTTGAACTTGTCTAAGGCCTTAGGTAGGTCCTCAGGATCAATTATGCCTGTAATACTCGTTCCAATCAGCTCATTGATGGCATGTCCGGTGAGGTCGGCAGCTCGTTGATTAATGAAGATGGGTTTAAGGGTTGTGGTATCGATTATGATGATTGCGTCGCTACTACCTTCCATAACCATAGAGTAACTCTGCTCCGATTCCCTCAAAGCGTCTTCCATCTTCTTGCGTTCTGTAACATCCCGAATCACTGCTACTAGTTCCTCAGGATTTCCCTGGCTATCTGAGATGACAGATATATTAAGACTTATAGGATAAGTGCTCCTGTCTGCTCGCGTGAGGAGGAATTCCTGATCCCGAACCATATCACCTTCGAATAGTATCTCTAGCATTTCAAAGAAGTGGGTGGCCTGGTCTTCGGAGAAGAAATCTGTGGGCATATTGCCCAGAATCTGCTCTCTTGTGTAGCCAGATTGAAGAATTAATGCTTGATTGACATAGGTCACTATTCCCTGCATATTCGCAACTGCAATACCATCGGACATATTGTTCAGAATGCTACTAGTTCGTTTCTGCGCGGCGGTGATTTTTTCTTCTGCCTTCTTTCGCTCGGTTATGTCGTGCATATTTACAACTAAACCCTGTACAGTGGGATCATCAAGACGGTTAGTGCAAGTGGCCTCGAAGTAGTGCCACGTTCCATCCCCATGCCGAACGCGTATCTCTAATTGCTCAATAACGTCCTGGCCCTGCAACATTCGACTGTATAACTCTGCAACCTTGGATACATCATCCGGATGAAACTCCTTGAATGTTTCTTCATCAAGTGCTTTGTGTGGAGGATAGCCCAGCATTTGTTGAAGTGATGGAGAATGGTAGTTTATTACTCCATCACTGCCAATAACAACGATTCCGTCCGATGAGTTTTCAATGAGTGATCGGAAGTACTGTTCCTGTTGCCTAAGGGCTTCTTCCGCTTGCGTACGTTCGGTAATATCGTGGGCGAAGACCACCAACGCTGATTGTCCGTTATGTGTAGTGATAGCAGTCGTGGCCTCTATTGGAATTCGGTGGCCATCTTTGTGTAACAAACTGAGCTGTATGGCTCCTGTGGTCTGTTCATCGGCCATTCGACGGCGTTGCCTATCTAGTATGGATGGTATATATTCGGGATCTATTAACTGAGTGATGTCTAGTCCAAGAGTTTCTTCTAGTGTATATCCGGATATATCACATATCCTCTGGTTAGCAAAGACCAGCCTAAATCCCTCGGGGCTAATGATGCAGATACCATCATTGCTTCCTTCTACAATGGTTGAGTATCGGGCTTCCGATTTTTTGATTTTGTCCTGTGCCTGTTTCCGTTCAGAGATATCCCTTATAAATATCAGACTGGCAGGGCTATCTTCATATTCAATAAGAGTACCACTCCCTTCGACTGGGATTCTGGTGCCATCATTTCTTATCATTTCGATCTCAAAGGTGCGTGGAACTTCCTCGCCTGCCATACGGTCCGAGTATCTCTGCATGACCATCTGCTGGTACTCAGGAGCAATGGAATCTATGAAGGATGGATTAGCAACTTCGGAAGGATCGTAACCCGTTATTTCGAAGTATCGAGGATTAGCATATGTAATATACCCATTCTGAATGATTGCAATTGCATCTTCCGAGTTCTCTACCACAACAGAGTATTTTGCCTCTGATTTCCAGAGGTGATCCTCCATTTGTATACGCTCGGTAACATCTCTCAAGTTGGCCACTATGCCCTGAACCTCTGGATCATCAAGATGGTTAGTAGCAATAAGTTCGATGTTGCGCCATGTGCCGTCTTTGTGCCGGACACGTATCCCGAGGTTGATCATCTCTTCTGGTTGTTCCAGAAGCTGTGTAATTACTCCAAATGAGATTGATATATCGTCCGGATGTATCTGCTTCAGTACAGAGTCTACGAATGATCTCTGTGGCTTGTATCCAAGTATACGTTCGAGAGATGGTGAGTGGTATTTGATCTCTCCGTTAACATCGATGATGAGAATTCCATCTGTTGAGTTCTCTATAAGCGCGTGGAAGAAGCTGCCCTGGTGTAGAATGGATTGTTTATCTCCATCGACTGAGCACTTTTGTTCATGCAAATCTACTAGGCAGTTGGGAGAGGGATTGATCTGACGCACTGGTTGTGATTGTTCGTGAATCGCGGAGTTATTTTGCTCTTCTGGTTTCAATCTTCCGTACCTCCAGAAATCCATCACAGTCCGTATATCAGATGTGATGGTTCCCTATGCCTAGAACGAATCATGCTCTTTGTTGTTGGCCATGCTAGTATGAAATTTACACGACATAAGTTTATGTTGTAGTAAATAGAGATAATGATTGTGGTAAGGAATAGTAAAAATATGGAAAAATTCAATTTCTATTAATAAAAATGGGGGTTTCTATGGAAATTGCGCCCATCAGACTGTGGCACAATATGAAATGCCAATCGGAGTTACCATGTCACTATTGGTCGAAGCGAAGCAATCTCCTTCCAAAGAGGAGATTGTCATATGGTTCTTGTGGTAGCGGAAGGGCCCCTACTTGTAAAACAGGTAACCGCTTTTCCAATGGTGTTAGTTTGATTACTTGTCATCGATCGGCAGTTTTAATGCTACGTCCTCATTGCCCCTGAAGGGTAATGCCATTTGTTTAAGCAGTATCTTTGCGTGCATGGGATTCGTCGAGAACACGTGTTGCTGAGCAAATCAATCCAAGTCTATTGCTCTAGTACTCCTAAGAACACAGCGGCGAGTGACTGGGACAAGGAGCGTCATGATTTGGGTGGCACGGGCCAAGCCGAAGGCTTGCCCGTGTTTCTTAATGCTTTCTGCAAGAATGTCTCACTTCATAGCGCCCCTAACCGTAAGCACTAACTTAGACAATCCCAAGATTGTCATTACCGTGAAAGCGGGAATACAGGGAGCATATGCTCCACGGATTCCTGCTCCCCGGGGAAGTCGGTGGCAAGCTTCACAGGAGGGGCCATTTGCACATATAGACCAAGGTTAGCGCTTATAGCGCCCTCCCTCCTTCCTTCATAGAGTGATCTTGTTGAGTCAATAGCACAAGCGTCTGTCTGGAACACTGGCAAGCCTCGGGCTTTGCCTGTGGCACGCCTCCTATTGGGTCTTCTAAGGATACAGATTTGATCAGCCCTATTAGTGAGTTGTGTTTTTTGTCTAATAACCTGTATTCTCCACGGGTCCAGTACTCACAATGAGGCAGGCTCTAGGCCTAACTTAATAACATTGTCCTAAACGGGCTCCCACAATGAGGGACACTGTGGGAGAGGCTTTAGACTCGATCTCCTTCTACAAACCAAAGTGATTGGTTGCTAAATATGGGTGCCAGTATAATAAGGGGATGGTGGAGACCTCATGAAGTACCGTATCAGGGTGACGGCAAATTCCTCTAGTGAGGAAGTTTACCAGGATGAAGATATGATTCTGGTCCGGGTGAAGAGTCCATCAAGAGAGGGAAAAGCAAATGACGCAGTCATAAAACTGTTGGCAAAGTATTTTCACGTACCCCAGAATTCCGTAAGAATAGTGAGCGGGCACAAAGGTAGGAATAAGGTCGTCGAGATTTTATAGGAAAAAGGTCAATAAAAAAGGACAGGCTCCCCAGTAATGCTGGAGAGCCTGCTTAAAGAAAAGTTAATTATAACGGTTTCAGCTCTATGTCGCAGAACTGGTTCTATTCCTTGCCAGGAAAAGGAAATCACCCTCACCTAGCCTCTCCCTTCGAGGGAGAGGGATAAGATATACCTCGTTTCTTGCGAGCATGGTACCCATGAGGAACACGGGTTATTTAAACAAAACCTCCAGATTCTTAGGAGGCGCTTGCTGACTGGGATAGCACTCTAGCTATCCAGTATCTCCATCGCCTCTTCTCTATAGGCATCCATCAAATATGGGATACCTGTGACCTTGGCACATTCATCTGTTAGGGACATGAGTTCACGTCTTGTGATTGCTGGTATGCTAAAGCATCTTGCTCCTGCCATCAATTGCTGCAATCCAACCTGTATCTTTTGGCTGTAACTGTAGATTCCCAAAGCACCTAGAGGTATGTTCTTCATCTCATTGGCACCAACTAGATCCTTAACATCTTCATAGCACACGAAGATCTCTTCAGGAGTAGAACCAAACTGTCCCACAGTATTCGGAAGTTTTCCTTCCTTCATCCATTGCTCGATGTTCTTTCCAACCATACCTGGAATCATGAGGGCTCTTCCCATGCATACTGCCTTGCTAAATGGAGCGCCGAGGGCAATTGCTTTGAAAACTCCATCTTCGCTGCTGAAGCCACCAGCAAATGCTATGTCCGGGGGCCTTTGCCCTTTGTCTGCGAGTCTCTTGCTGAACTCATAGGCTGCTGAATGAAGATGGAGAGTAGGCATTCCCCATTCTTCCATCATTCGCCAAGGGCTCATGCCTGTGCCACCAGGGGCACCGTCTATAGTGAGAAGGTCTATCTTTGCCTTGGAGCTCCATTTGATAGCCATGGCCAACTCACGCAGGCCATAGGCACCTGTCTTTAGGGTTACTCGCTTGAATCCCAAGTCCCTAAGCCTCTGAACCTCGGCATAGAAGCCCTCTTCATCGATAAATCCTAACCGACTGTGACGCTCAAATTCCTTAATTGAGCCATCTTTAAAGGCAGCTTGGTTGATTGGACTTGAAGGATCTGGTGTTACTATGTAACCACGCTTTTGGAGTTCAATCGCTCTCTCCAGAGTGTTGACCTTGATTTCTCCACCGATACACTTTGCACCCTGTCCCCACTTTAATTCTAGGGTTTCAAGCCCGTGCTTATTGCGAACATACTCGGCAACACCAAGTCGTGTATCTTCTACATTCATCTGTACAAGAATTTCTCCAAATCCTTGGTGATAACGTCGATAAGTCTTGATTCGGCGATCCATGTCTGGGGCTGCGCAGACCTTACCTTTAGAATCGAACTCAAGTTTTGGATCAATACCACAAACATTTTCGCCACATACCAGTGTCACCCCACTAATAGCAGCCCCAATAGCAAAATGTTCCCAGTTCTTTCGGGCTATCTCAGTAGAGCCCAATGCACCTGTAAAAATGGGAACCTTCATCTTTACTTTAATGTCCCAACCATACTCAGTCTCTGTGCTTACCGCTGGAAATATGGCTGTGTCTGGATCTCCGGTCACTCCCTCGGGCAAACCGTTCGCGCCTAATGCATATCCCTGTATGTTGAGATGTGAATAATCGATTGGATAATCTTTGTCTCCTCCGGCAGTAATATCTCCAAAGGGGCCGGGATAGATGAGTTCTCGACCGCGAAAGGTGGCTTTAAACACCTCGCAGTTTCCAGTACAGCCATCTACGCAGCGGGTGCAGAGACCGCTCATCGGCACTACACTCTTGGAACGATTGGCTGTTCGGGTAGCCTCATTTGCATTTGGTCTTTGTAGATTCAATTTTCCTACTCCTTCTTGCGATATTGCTCAAGCGATTGCAGGTAGACAACCCTGTACCGCTTCCAAGTACACTTGTGGCCCCTTACTAATGGGGCATTCTCTCTGTTATTATCAAACAAGCCATAACTTAATAAACATGAATGCATTCGATTGGATTTCGGTCATTGGATTTTGGATATTATTTGGGTTTTGGTGCCTACAATTCCGATTAAAAATCCAATCACCTCCCAAAATGACGATTTCTCGACCTAATGACATTGCACTCGAAGGTAGAAGCTAGTTGAAGGGGATTCCCCGTTTTTGATGTAGAATCACAATTGCAGAACTTTCTGTGAGGTATTGCCTTAGCAGAATGAGATAATATGAAGTTACTGAACCAATTCATCAAATCTGAGCATGTCCTGATATTCCATGACGCTGCACATAGCCCGATTCTCGACCTCTATCCCTGCCTCTTCAACTGCTGCAATTGGATTGAGTCCCCCAATCAAAATCATTCCTACTCGATTGCGTACAACCGGAGTCTCACATATCGCTTCACTTGTATTGCCCATCAATAATAGGGCGGTGATCCCGGCATCTCTTAGACCAGCAATAACCTCCTCTGCTGTTGCCATACATATAGCTGGGAGCTCACGAAAATTTGCCAATATGCTCCCTTTCCCAGACTTTGCGGCAGCACTAACTGAGGTCATCTTCCCCCTAATGAATACCTCTGAGGGATCTAGTGATGAACCAGAGTAGTGAATCAGTTCTACGAATCGTACAGGCTTGTGATCCCTAATCTGTAGGATACCGCCAAATCTGGAATCGATTGGTATGCCGGCTTTCAGTAGGGCCCCATTGACTACAATACTGCAAGTTGTGGCTATTCCAATCTTCCCTGAAGGTACCCGGAGCCCTCCCAAGCTATTGCCTTCTTCGGCTACTGCTACCCGATCACCAGCACAAAGACCGGATTTGAAAACGGGTGTCATTGCCTGCAACATCCTCTTAAACTTGTCTTTAGCAAAGAACGAGATGTTTATAGGGATGCAACCGGTTTGAGTCCTCCAATTGAAATCAGTGCGGAAGGCGAGTAACTCGATCTTGGAGATGGCAAAGCCAACCTTGTCCTGAACCAGTGCACTACGTAGCTCCTCTATACCTTCTTCCGTTATCAGCCGGCCATCCCGTCCTACAAGTTGTGTTAGTCCTCTCTCGTCCATTAGCTTGAGATGGTATCGTACAGCCCTCTCGCTCAGCTCAATACCATCATCTTTCAGTCGACGAGCAATGATCCTTGCTCCTAAGGGGGCATTGCTTTCACGAAGTATTTTCAGAGTACAGAGGACTTTTCTTTCGACGTCTTGGGATTCAATCGTAATCAATACTTATATCTCCCGTTACGGCTCTTTTGAAAAAATCGGGCTGTGCAAGGTCTTTTTCTATAGTGAGAGCATCAGCGTGCACGCTCTGACTGAAAATAGCTATGTGATGCAGCGTTTCACTATAAACGAGTTATCCCAAATCCTTTCCTCTTGAGGAAGTTAGGTGAAGGTGATAATCTTTTCCTTGTGGATAAACGTGAATGTAAGACCTGCTTTAAGCTACTACACTATCTATGTTTTTATAACAAACCTTGTGCATATCACCGTAAGACTGTAGAAACCAAGTACCTGTCATACTGTTAAAGCTCATAATCGATCAGGTGAAAAACTTCTCCCCTATTTTGCGTGATATCAGTAATCCTCGATATATCGGCAATAAGTTGCCGATGGCCGCCTTATGCATGCCCGTGAAATAGTACTAACACTCGAAAAGTTTGTCAACAATAAGTCATACCTATCACTATTGCTCAATGGTCATAGTAGGTAACGGCAAAACGGTCGGGAAACATGCCGCTAATCAACCAACAGGACCAATATCATAAATAGATACACTGAAGAAATCATCTGATATAAAGTCACTAATCACTGTTGCCAACTAGTGCTCACACAGTTAGAATTCCACTATTATGTCCCATAAGCGCCGACACAGGCAGATACGTATACTGAGTGTCCTTAGAACTAGCGAAAGATCCCTAAGTAGTTCAGAAATCAATAATGAGCTCCATGAATTAGGATATGAGAGCAGCGACAGAACAGTGCGTCTATATCTCCAGAGGATGGAACAAGAAGGTCTCTCCAAATCTATTGGCAGGCGTGGCCATCGGATAACCGAGAAGGGTATAGCAGAGCTGGATTCTTCTCGGACGATGGAACGAGTGGGATTTCTATCTGCCAGGATCGATGGGATGACCTTTGGTATGGATTTTGACCTCACGAATAGGTCTGGTACGGTTGTGATAAACACCACCATAGTAAAGCCCGAAGAATTGGCAAAGTGTGTTGACCTTATTTGCAAAGTATATGAACAAGGATATGCCATGGGGCAACTTTTGGCACTTTTGGAGCCAGGGGACCGAACTGGGTGTATTATCGTTCCGGAGGCGATGGTTGGGATAGGTACGGTGTGTTCTATAAGTCTAAATGGAATGCTATTGAAATATGGAATTCCTACTAACTCAAGGTTTGGGGGGCTGTTAGAACTTCGAGATCGAAAGCCGATACGATTTGCTGAAATAATTACATACGATGGAACCAGCATAGATCCCTTAGAGATATTCATTCGAAGTGGAATGACGGATTATATTGGTGCAATTAAAACCGGAAACGGTAGAATTGGGGCAAGCTTCCGCGAATTCCCTGCGGAAAGCCGCGAACTTGTGGAGGAATTAGCGGGAAAATCCGATGCAATAGGACTGGGGGGATTCGTTCATATTGGCAGACCCAGTCAACCTCTTCTTGAGATCCCGGTAAGCGACGGGCGAGTTGGGGCAATTGTTATTGGTGGACTGAATCCGGTGGCAGTCTTAGAAGAAACAGGAATACGAGCTCATTCAAGGGCTATGGCAGGCTTGATATCATTCAATCGGCTATTCCATTATGAGGAACTGGCAAGTCGGGTCCGATGTTATTTGTAATTCTTGTGTCTCCACTAGAATAGTCTCAATACACTTAGGCTGTGATAGGTATAGTTCGTTTGTGCCTGAGTTTCTCGATACAAAGTTGTACTAGAGGGGTGCCTAGAAATGATGCAGAGTATGATCGACTTCATGCAAAAAGATGCATTCACGAGACATGTAGGAGCTGAGTTGCTAGAGGCCTCAGAAGGAAGAGCGAAGGCAAAACTTGATATAAAAGACTTTCACCTCAATGGTCTAGGTACAGTTCATGGAGCTGTCATGTTTGCCCTAGCCGACCTGGTCTTTGAGATCGCTTCAAACTCTCATGGCACAATAGCCATGGCCATTAATGCCAGCATATCCTATTTCAAGGCTGTGAGCGAAGGTACTCTCTTTGCAGAGGCGAGTGAAATTTCCTGCAATCCTAAACTTGCCAGTTATACTATTCATGTGACCGATCAGCATAACGATATGATTGCCATCTTTCAAGGAATGGTGTATAGGAAGAAGGATAGGATTGATACCTAGTTCATTGACCAAGGAAAGAGTCTTAATCTCGTATACTTGGCAAGAAAAGCAAAGCACTTGTATTGCGAACCAAAGGTGAAGCAATCTCCTTGTAAAAAAGGGATCGCCACGTCTTCCTTGTGGTACCAGAAGGACTTCTCACGTTGACATTGTGACACAGTCTCTTGATTGGAGATCATGTCTGCAAAAGCGGGAAGTGTCATCTCAATCATCTCATTTGTAGGAAGAAACTCCAAAATGCTAGAATGTGCCCCGATTTGAACTGGACCCTAGGGATTTGTTCGTGATCACTGTTTATTTTTATATCGTCGGTTGTGGCCATGACAAGAGTCATTACACAATCTAGAGAATCCCTAGGCGGGAAAATACTGGCTAAGGAGAGGGAGTAGTGAAGTCAGGTGTCCTAGCCAAGTACCGAGAATTCCTTCCTATTAATGCATCTACCCCTATGATCACCTTAGGTGAGGGTGACACGCCGTTGGTCAGATCACAGCGCTTGGAGCAGGATATAGGGTGCCGAGAACTCTATTTCAAGTTGGAAGGATGCAATCCAACAGGATCATTCAAAGACAGGGGAATGGTGGTAGCAGTAGCCAAAGCGGTCGAGTCTAAGAGCAGAGCAATCATATGCGCCTCAACCGGTAATACTAGTGCCTCAGCTGCTGCTTATGGTGCCCTCTGCGGTCTCGAGACCATCATAGTGGTACCTAAAGGTAAGATCGCCGTAGGGAAGTTAGCCCAGGCTATAGTTTATGGGGCAAAGATTGTGGCAGTGGATGGCAATTTCGATCAGGCATTACAAGTGGTGCGTGGATTAGTGGAACACTATCCTGTGATCCTGGTTAATTCTGTCAATCCCCATCGAATTGAAGGTCAGAAGACCTCTTCCTTTGAAATAATTAGTGTTTTACGGAATGCACCTGACTACTTATTCATCCCATTGGGTAATGCTGGTAATATTACTGCCTATTGGAAGGGCTTTAAGGAATTTCATCAAGTGGGTAAGGCTAAGAAGACTCCCAAGATGATGGCCTTTGAAGCTGAGGGCGCGGCTGCGATTGTTCGTGGACATCCTATTGAGAATCCGGAAACGATTGCCACTGCAATAAGAATTGGTAATCCTGCTAGCTGGGATGGAGCCGTAGCAGCTCGAGACGAGTCTGGTGGGATGATAGACTATGTAAGCGATGATCAGATATTAGAGGCATATGGGTTGTTGGCTTCTAAGGAGGGTGTGTTTGGAGAACCCGCCTCTGCAGCCTCCGTGGCTGGATTGATAAAATTGTCTCGAAGTGGCATGGACTTCTCTGGAAAGAAAATCGTCTGTATTATCACTGGAAATGGACTGAAGGACCCGGATACAGCCGTTAGAGATCATCCCTCCTTCTCAGCTGTTTCCCCTGACCTTGAGTCTATAGTAAATGCCCTGGGCTGGAGCTAGCTCATAGTCTCCATCATTAACGGGTTTTCACTTGTGGTACTTTATGGTACCAAACAGAGACTAATACCATGCTGTTTTAAGTATTTGACCGTTTGGGGAATATGAGAGAATGATCATCTCGTCTAAGTAAAGAAGGGTTATTCTGAGGTAATACACTAGTAATATAGTAGAGGAAAGGTTTATTAATGACCAAGGTGATTCAGGATGGGGCGGGGAAGTTCTCTTATCATTATCCAGTGCTTGCTGTGATAGTGACTTCGCATGCTGGAGGAAAAGAAAATGCTATGGCAGTGGGCTGGCATAGCCCTATCTCGGTTAATCCTCCGTTGTATGGTATTGCCATCACCAACCACAGGTTTACCTATGAACTGATCATCCAAAGTGGGGAGTTTGCGATTAGCTTCTTGCCATACGAATCTGCAGAGTTGGTGGCGGCGGTGGGTGGTAGCAAGGGCAGGGAGATAGATAAGTTTCAGCAATTCAATATATCTAAAGGTGCGGCATCCAGAATCTCGGCTCCAATAGTAAAAAGTGCCTATGCAAGCTATGAGTGCAAGCTTGTGGATCATAGAACCTATGGTGACCATGAGTGGGTAGTAGGTGAAGTCGTGGCTATACATGTATCAAAAGAGTTCTTCACCGATACAGAAATCCTTGATACTACCAAGATTAATCCTGCTATGTACCTTGGAGGAGACTTCTACGTGAGTACGGCTCAGGGGATTTCAAAGCACCTCGAACGTCAAATATATGGAAGGTGCGCAGGTGATTGACCAACCGAAGATCGAACGGGCGATTACATCTATCATTCAAGCTATTGGGGAGGATCCCAAGCGGGAGGGATTGGCTGATACCCCTCAGCGTGTTGCTGAGATGTATGCTGAGCTGTTTGCTGGCCTTGGCAAGGACCCCGCAGATGAGTTGACTGTTGGATTTGAAGAAGAACATCGTGAAATGGTGATCGTAAAAGATATACCTTTCTATTCGATGTGCGAGCATCATCTTCTTCCTTTCTATGGAACGGCGCATATTGGGTATATACCATCAAAACAGGGATTGGTGGTGGGAATTAGCAAGATGGCTAGGGTTGTAGAGATTGTAGCACGGCGTCCACAGCTTCAGGAACGTATGACTGCTCAGATTGCCGATGCCATCGCGAGGGCTCTTCAACCAGATGGGATAGCGGTGGTGATTCAAGCTGAACACCTATGCATGACGATGCGAGGAATAAAGAAACCTGGAACAAATGTCATTACCTCTGCAACGAGAGGGCTTTTCCGCTCAAAGGTCGCTACTAGATCAGAGTTTCTGTCACTCGTGCAAGGAAAGTAGTAGGGCTACTGCATGAGCAGCTATCCCCTCCTTTCTTCCCACAAATCCCAATCCTTCGCATGTTGTGGCTTTTATGCTTATCTGTCCTAGGCTCATATCAAGGGTATCGGCAATGTATTGGCGCATTTCAGGAATGACCGGTGCTAGTTTGGGAGCTTCTGCCAAAACAGTAACATCGATGTTACCTATCTTCCAGCCCTGAGATATAATGAGTTCATGTGTTTGTTCCAAGAGGACGATGCTAGATATATCTTTGTATTGTGGATCCGTATTAGGAAAATATGTCCCAATATCTTCTAATCCTGCAGCCCCCAATAGTGCATCCATCACTGCATGTATGAGTACATCGGCATCACTATGACCACCAAGTCCCTTCCCAAATGGGATCGTCACTCCACCGAGAATCAATTTCCGTCCCTTCACGAACGGATGAACATCGTATCCGATGCCGACTCGCATATTACCCTCCAAGTCTCATGGGAATAAGAAGAATCGTCATGACTGTTTTTTCACCAAGTCACTAAATTACTGATGGGGAAACGCTATGGATGCATGGTTGTATCACTATATGATGCGCTGCTTCTTACGAAGTGCTACTCTTCCCATTCTCCTGAGAACGCTTTCAGCAATATCAAGGTCTACTAGGGTTGTCACTTTGATATTATCATAAGACCCTTCGTAGACTTTTACTTTATAGCCCAAAGCTTCCACCAACTCAGCATCATCTGTTGCGCTGCGATTGCGGTTACCATAGGCTTTGATGATAACATCTCTTAGGAATACCTGCGGAGTTTGTGCCATCCATAGGTGCCCCCTGCTGGGGGTTCCACTAATCAGGCTATTAGGTCCTACCAATTTGACGGTATCTTTAACTGGTGTTGCTGCAATTGCTGCCCCGGTTTCAGAGGCCTCTTTGAGTCCTTGTTCTATTAGATGCTCACTAAGACATGGACGTGCACCGTCATGTACAATAACCCATGAACAGTCACCAATCCTCTGCAGTCCCTCTGCCACAGAATCGGCGCGCAATTGTCCCCCTGCACAGATATCGGATACCTTGGAGAATCCATATTCCTCAGTGAATGAACCTCCCTGTTCTATAGCATCGTTATTTAAGACAAGAACAATGTGATCGACATAATCACTCTGTTGAAACACATCTAGCGTGTGAGCTAGTAACGGCCTTTCCCCCAATAGAGCCATAGTCTTGTCCACCCCTTGCATTCTAGTGCTGCTCCCCGCCGCAACAATAACAGCTCCTACCTTTTCATTGTCTATCATGGAAACTGTCCACTCCTTAACAAGACTGCTTTAGCCCTAGGAACAAGAGCTTTATGCTATCGTGAAACATAAATTGTGTCAAAGAAGCTTCATTGTATCCATAGGCTCTAAGATATAACTGGAAGCTGGTATAATATAGAAATGAGGATAAGCTTACATTACCCTCAAGAGCTGAGGCAGATTCTCATTACTATGGGACAAAGGAATATCAGGCTTCTCCTAGCGGCAGCTAGCATCATGCTCCTCCTCAGCGCAGCTGCAACCTATTTAGCGGAGAGGTCTTCGAATCCGGACCTTTCAAGCTTTGGGGATTGTCTATGGTGGGCAATTGTGACGATGTCTACTGTTGGCTACGGAGATAGGTCTCCCATCACTAGTACAGGGCGGTTAATCGCTTCGGTAGTGATGATTACTGGGCCAGTTCTATTGGTCACCTTAGTTAGCGCTGTTGGGGTCTCGGTATATGAACAACGGAGGAAAGGTATGAGAGGGGAAGCCCAAATCATCACTAAAGGGCATATTGTGATATGTGGCTGGAATCGGAAAGCGAAGGATATCATTAACGAGCTTCGATTGAGTCCCAAATTCCGCGATATTCCAATCACTATTATAGATGATTCTATTGAGACAGCTCCTCTGAATGAAAAGAACATCTTCTTTGTTAGGGGCAATCCTTGTGAAATATCTGTTCTAGACCAAGCCAATGTTCGTGAAGCGAAGTACGCGATTGTTATTGCCTCTGATAACACTCCTGCAGCTGATCAGAAGACAGTCCTGGCGGTCTTGGCAATTGAATCCATACATCCGGATATACTGACATGTGCCGAATTAAACGATACGGATAATGAAGGACACCTAAGAAGGGCCGCGTGCGATGTCATTGTCAATACCAATGCGCTCACTAGCAAGCTATTGGCTATGTCTGTGGAAAACCCTGCAACGAACAGTGTATTAGGAGAACTGGTTACAAGAACACGTGGGAATGAGATTTACAGGATGAGCCTACCTCAGCAGTATGAGGGGACTTCTTTTCAGATACCATTCGAAGACCTCAAGAATCAGCATAACATCACCTTAATTGGACTTGAGCGAGAGGGGGTATGTATCCTCAATCCCATGTCCGATTTCACTCTGCAATCCGGTGATCAATTGATGGTTCTGTGTACCAGTTCTCCGATGCTCGAATGATGATTGTTGGCAAGACTATCCGAGTCTGTGAAGGGTCCGTAGGCTAGTCAGATATTTGAAAGTCGAATTGTAAGCATCCACCTGATATCTGTCAATATCGATGCCACATAGAGCTAGTTCAGATAGCTATGAGAATCACTTGTGACACAATCACTATGCAAATCTGAATATATCATTTCGAACCTGTATCTATCAAAATATGCTAGAGACCTATCCTCTATGCTAGAATCTATGAGTGGGGTGTACGCAGAGGCCTATAGGATGAATATGGTTGAAGGGTGCAGAATCCCGGAGTGGCGTGAGATTTTATCAGCCCTGTCCTTGGAATAAAACTCGTTATGATATTTACTAGAAGATATGGGATTTGTCACGGATTCCCTATATTTGGTTTGGCTCACTTTAAGTCGGTGCCTAAATTGGGGAGACAATCATGTATGAGTTTAAAGCCAACTACTCCCGTTGGGTTAGATTGCTCGTCAATTTAACCCTATGCCTAACGCTTGTAATAGGAATACAATTCTTATTAAACGATGTGCCCAATTCGGCAGCAGTGATGTTTGGGATCACCGGTTTCAATTCAGCCATATTGTGGGTGATACTCCCAAGGAAATATTCAATTCAACAGGATAGATTCAAGATACACTTGGGATTCTCTATATCTATCAGCATCCCTTTCGAAAATGTCGATTCAGTCAGAAAGTCGAATTCGTTTGTAACTAGGGGGATTAGTTTTGCGGGTTCTTTGGGAAGTCGAGTACAGATTGAAAGGAGGAGAGGCTCCAGCATAGTGATATCGCCTGAGGATCGTGAATTGTTCCTCACCACAGCCCATGTTGCGCTAGCCAACTGGTCGGATAGATAGTGAAGGAGTAGTAAACCGTGGAACCCATAGAATGGCTTGGTGATAGGATACGAATGGTTGATCAGACCAAGTTGCCGCTTGAGTTAGTGTATATTGAAACCGCTGATTATCTAGAGGTAGCTAATGCTATCAGAACCCTACAGGTAAGGGGTGCTCCTGCTATCGGGGTCGCCGCTGCATATGGAATAGTCTTGGGTGCTCTGGGTATATGTGAGAATGAGCAATCACTATTCCATCGAGAGTTGGAGGCTATTTATTGTGTATTTGCTTCAACACGACCTACAGCAGTGAACCTGTTTAAAACCGTTCAGAGGATGAGGGCTGTGGCATGCGAAAAGGATGCCGTTAGCACCAAAAAGGCACTTCAAAGTGAAGCTGCGCGGATTCATAAGGATGAAGAGATTGCGACTGAATGCTTGGGTAGGCTTGGAGCAGATCTTGTGGATCGGGATTTTGTGATCTTAACACATTGCAATGCAGGGGCACTGGCAACAACAGGGTATGGTACAGCTCTTGGGGTGATCGCTGCAGCTCACAGACAAGGGAAGCAAATCAGTGTATTTGCCACTGAAACCCGGCCTCTATTACAGGGAGCACGATTGACTGCTTGGGAACTAATGCAAGAGAATATCCCGGTAACCTTAATTACGGATTCGATGGTGGGCCATTTCTTGAAGCAAGGCAAGATTGATTGTGTGATCGTTGGCGCGGATAGGATTGCTGCCAATGGCGATGTCGCCAACAAGATTGGTACATATACAATAGCTGTTCTAGCAAATGAGAATAATGTGCCCTTCTACGTTGCTGCGCCGCTAAGTACAATCGATCTGTCTCTGCCATGTGGAAGTGCTATACCTATTGAAGAGCGGAATCCGGAGGAAGTAACCTCTATCCAAGGCAACCGGATTGCCCCCGAAGGGGTATCTGTAGCGAATCCCTCATTCGATGTCACCCCACATAATTATGTTAAAGCTATTATCACCGAGAAAGGTGTGGCTCGGGAACCGTATAGTCAGAATTTGGCAACGTTTTTTGATGGTGTACTATGAGAAGGAATCAAGCGACTTTTGCTATATATATAGAATATGATTCCATACGTAATCCGCATTCGATGTTCTGCTTGTTTGTGATGTAGAGACTTGTAGCAACGCAGTATTAGGAGGGAGACGATATGCCTCAGGCTAAGGTTGGTGTCATAGGAGGCAGTGGCCTATATGAAATGGAAGGACTTCAGAATGTAGAAGAGGTGAGGGTGAGCACACCTTTTGGTGATC
>JAXHVC010000172.1:0-4153 GCA_034189315.1 Chloroflexota bacterium
GCTGCAGCTTGGCTTCCTCGATAGAACCCCTCGCGGGAGAAAAGCCACCCCTCTTGCCTATAAGCACCTTGGTATACCACCAAAAGACAAGATATCTATACACCAAGTGGGCCTATGGCAAAACACTTAATACAGTAGCATCAAACTATGAATAAATGGCAGAACTTCGAGCTACTGCTTTTTTCTTAGGATCACCGATTGTACAGCCTCTTCAATAGCAGTAGACGATAGACCGGAAGATTTAAAAAGCTCCTCTGGGGTGCCAGACTTAGCAAACGTATCCCTAATTGCTATAGACTCCATCGGGACCGGATGGTTAGAGACCACTACCCTTGCCACCATGCTGAACATTCCGCCATATTCGGAGTGTTCCTCCGCAGTAACAATTGCACCCGTATCAACAGCAGCTTTAACAATGGACTTCTTATCTAGCGGCTTGAGCGTGGGCATATTGATGACCCTACAACTAACAAGACCTTTCATATGATCAGCTGCCTCTAGTGCCTTTGCCACCATTAGCCCATTAGCGATAATGGTGACATCCGTTCCCCGCCTTAGAGTCACAGCTTTTCCTAGTGCAAACCTATATCCTTCACGATTGACAGTAATCGACCTAGGACGACTCAATCGTATGTAGAAGGGGCCATCTACACCAGCAGACACTCGTATAGCCTGTATCGTCTCAAAATCATCTGCCGGAGCAACCACTGTGAAGCCAGGGAGAGCACAGGCTAAGGCCAAATCCTCGATGGCTTGATGGGAAGAACCGTCTTCACCAACGCTAATTCCACTATGAGTTCCAACAATCTTGACATTACGACCAGGTTGAGCCACGCTCAATCGTAGTTGATCCATACATCTAGAGGTGGCAAAAACAGCAAAACTCGAAGCAAATACCGTTTTCCCCGAAGCTGCCAGCCCAGCTGCAATTCCTATCATGTTTTGTTCAGCAATTCCACAGTTAAAAGCACGGTCAGGGAATTTCTGAAAGAAATCGTAAGTCATCGTGGATTTGGTGAGATCAGCATCAAGAACGACTACATCGTTGTTGCTACTCCCTAGCTCCACTAGGACTCGCCCATAAGCCTCCCTAGTAGATAATCCTTGTCCCATTCTTGCCTCGGAGATCCTTCAATATTGGCTTGGCTTCATCAGGAGACAACACCTTACCATGCCACTCAGCTCTGCCCTCCATACACTTCACACCCTGCCCTTTTATGGTATGCGCTATTATAGCTGTAGGCTTGTCATTGATAAACTTCGCTTCATTAAACGCATTGAGTATTTGCTTAATATCATGACCATCTATTTCTTTGACATGCCAACCAAATGAACTCCACTTATCTGCAAATGGTTCTAATTTCATCACACATTCGGTTTCGCCATCTATTTGAAGCCCATTACGATCAATTATTGCAGTCAGATTATCCAGCCCAAAGTGCGCGGCAGACATAGCAGCTTCCCACACTTGGCCTTCATCGCACTCTCCATCACCTAAGAGTACAAATATCCTAGAATCACTATAATTTAATTTAGCTCCCAATCCCAAACCTACTCCAAATGATAAACCCTGGCCCAACGAACCTGAAGACATCTCCACTCCCGGAGTAACGGTGCTATCCGTATGCCCCTGCAAATGGCTCCCAACCTTCCTTAGCTTTAATAGATCTTTGATATCAAAATAGCCACACTCGGCAAGCGCAGCATATAGAACTGGTGCGGCATGTCCTTTGCTAAGAACAAACCGATCACGCTCTGCCCACTCAGGATCCATGGGTCTGTGATTTAAGACACCTCCAAAGTATAGAGTAGCTATTATATCTGCCGCAGAAAGCGATCCACCAGGATGGCCACTACCAGCCCTAGTAGTCATCCCAACAACATGATAACGCAACACTCTTGCCACATCGGTCAAATAGCTATAAACATCAGCTCTTTCAGATACCGTAACAGAATGTCCGAACGAAGATTCAACAACCTCCGTCGGATTACCATCAGCCATTACAAGCTCTTCATTAGATGACGTCACAAATTATCTCCTTAAATCCACTTTCCCATTATAGATCCATTTCCAAATCATTAAAAAACAAAAGGACTGAATTTTAATGGATTTTCATACACTATCAATACACAAAGTAGAAACAGAATATCAACAGAGTAATATATACAAGAGGACTCCCTTGGTTTGCACGCCATCTCAGCTTCATGCGACGAAGTCGAGCATTATATCATAGGTTCCATCAGTGGTATACTGATGAATTGTAACCTAAAGCACACATCCAATTGCTCGGAGGGCCTCTAAGCACAATGCGCTTCAGGTTATATATGGACCGCTACCATTACATTCCATACAGGTGAACGATTACAATATACCTAACGGAGGTTGATATGTGCGAGGCTAATGTATTCCTTATCGCTGATGGATCGGAACAGGAGATAATGAAAGAAGTCTTATCTTTAGAAATAGATGGAACACGAGTGATAATGGGAGACCTTCTTGGAAACCACAAGGACGTACAAGCCAAGGTCAAAAGCATCAATTTCATCAATCATAAAGTCATCCTGGAACAGGCGTAACTTCATTCCTCATAACCCTCTATCAAACTATGCGTGAGATAGTTGTTGCAAATAGTTGCAATGTTGTATAATATGTAAGAGTTCTCTCCCAAGTGATAGGGAGAGCTCCACTAGTACACTGGTCATTTAAACAAAAATGCCCCAATGAATCCCTGAAATTTCTTGAATCAAATATATTGACAGAGGTCATTGCAATTAGTTGCAATAACGGTCACACGAATGATTACAACTAAATGGCAGAGAGACATATCCTTCAGACCTACAGAGGGTAAAGAAAGATCTAGTACAGCCATTCCTGAAATATCTTAGCCAAGTATACATAAAGATATCTAGCCTCTCTAGTCCAAGCGGCTCAAATCAGAACCGCGGGTTAGTTTTTGCAGGTTGAGATGAGTTGACGATTGCTGCGGCTTGTTTGTCGAATCGCGAGAATAGGAAGGCAAATATGAAACTATCCATATGCGGCAAAGGCGGTAGTGGCAAGAGCGTTCTGACAGTCTTGGTAGCAAGGGCTCTTGCTTCTAGGGGATACCAAGTAATTGTATTAGATACCGACGAATCCAATCTCGGCCTCCAACGGATGTTCGGTAATGAGGATAAATGTGTACCGGTTATGACAGCACTTGGAGGCAAATCCTTAGTAAGGGAGAAGTTAAGAGCTACCCTGACTCAAAAATCAGACGAAACAGAAATTACTGTATTCAATAAGAGCAGTATTACAATATCCGATCTTCCCTTGGAGTGTACGGCGGAGAGCCAAGGAATACGATTGCTGAGTATAGGAAAGATCGAGCGACCAATGGAAGGCTGTGCCTGCCCTATGGGGGTACTAGCACGAGACCTTGTCACAAAGTTACAGCTTGAGGAGCGTGAGGTCCTTCTCGTAGATACGGAAGCAGGAGTAGAGCACTTTGGTAGGGGTGTGGAGAGCAGTGTGGATGTCATCCTGGCTATTGTTGAGCCTTCTTTTGAGTCTGTTTTGCTGGCGGAAAGAATCAACAAGCTTGCCCGAGAAATGGATATCAAGGCAATAGCCATTCTTAATAAGATGAGTGAAGAATCTGGCGAAACCCTCCAATCATCGCTTGAGCATAGGGGAGTACCTGTAGCAGCTTCGATTCCCTACGATCAAGAGGTCTTTTTAGCATGCCTGCAAGGTTTACCTGTCAAAAGTGATGCAGCGGAAAGCTCACTATATCCTATGCTGGAATCCCTTGGTCTATCTTAACATAGTATGTAGCAAATACGGATGTTCTAAGAGTGACAAGGGTCGCAACGAGTTTATAGAAAGGATGTTCTCCAATAGGACTGCCGAATCAAGAGCTCAGCCCGGTAGAGTTTTCACATGTACCGAGTCCTCGTACAACATCTAGAGGGAACAGCTTATATATACCGGTTTCATGTCTTGAACATCCTAGTGTGCGTATTGATTGAAGTCGGCAGATAGGTCCACTAATAGATCTATGCAAATAGAGTCTCTTGCATATCATGGTAATTATCACCCACAGCACATGGAGAAAAGATAGAGAAATGACCATACTAAGACAGAACAATTTAATTGGAATAGCAATCCTCG
>JAXHVC010000173.1:0-10489 GCA_034189315.1 Chloroflexota bacterium
TACCTTCTGCCATGCCTCTGGATTGGCAGGTTCATCAATTTGGCCATCTGGTCATTCTATCTTTTCAGAGGATGCATGTACTCAATGCCATCAAATATCAACCGAATCTAGTACAGGCGGTGTCACTCCCGAACCACCGGCACTAATACCCTATTATCATTCTGAAGATGGATGCGCATTTTGCCATGAATCCGGACTAGCTAGCACACCGTTGTGGCCAAATGGTCACTCAGTTTTCGATGATACCATATGTGGATTGTGTCATGGCAAAGCAACAGAGCCTTCTAGTGAAAGTAATGCATCACCAATACCAGAGAATCACTACACAGGGGGATGTCATAGCTGCCATGCAAAACCAAATCATCCAACAGGAGCTCCATTATGGCCCTCTGATCATAGTGAGCTTGCATCTGATATAGATTGTTCTTTGTGCCATATACCTCTATAGGTTTATTGTCACAGTATATTAGAAATAGTGTAGTACACCCTTCTATAAGGATTGATCCGATAGGAGGATTGCGACTAGTTTGAGATTAAGCGATCATTGTTGGTAAGGAAGGGACAATAAGAAGAGCACCCATAATGAAGAGCTTTTATAACTACGAGGGGGGTAGTCGTAACGTGAGTAATATCGTGATGAAAGCCATTCGGTATGGTTCGTTCCTATTGGTCATGGGATCAATTGTAGGACTCGCACTCATAGGAACAGCATGTGAAATTGAGGCATTAGAAGAAATATCTGTTACTCCCGAGAGTATCCAACTTGAAGAAGTAGGGCAAACTATGCAATACGAAGCCCGTGGTACATATGCCGATGGCAGTCATGAAGGACTAACGGCAGAAGTCGTATGGTCAAGCTCAGACATGTCAGTAGTGACCATTAGCGAAGGTGGATTAGCGATCTCAGTTGGTATGGGACAAGCTGAGATCACTGCAACCATGCAATCAGTCATCAGTAATGTGGCTTATATTGAAGTCCTTGGAGAAGGTGACTCTCAAGCCGCTGATTCCGGAACAATCCCAGATATTCCAGCTCAACACCCAGAATCAAATTGTGGTTCTTGCCATTCATCTGGAATAGGAAATACTCCCATATGGCCAGCAGGCCATAGTAGCTATACAGAAAGCACCTGTAATTCTTGTCATGCTACCTCAACTGCTTCTCCCGAAGGTAATGGAGGAACAACAACTTCACCCGATATAACTCCAATTCCTGCGGGTCATCCTACTAGTAGTTGTGGATACTGTCATTCTTCACCAACTTCAGAGGACACTCCACCATGGCCATCAGGCCATGAAGGATATAGTGAAAACCTTTGCACTTCATGTCACAAAGTATCGACCGAAGACCAGCCATCTAATGGTGGTAGTAGTGATTCAATATCCGTAATTCCCGCTGGTCATCCGACCATGGGATGCGTTCCATGTCATTCTGTCGATAACCATCCCTCGGATGCACCACAATGGCCAGACGGGCACGAAGACCTATCAGAAAGCTGTGATTGTCATCCCAAAGGAGGGGTCTAATCAGTATATTATACACAGAAGCTGTCACCCACAAGAGGGGACATTGCTGAGGTTTTTAGGTCAGTGATCTCCACTCGAATGCGTGGGTGTACCATTCTGAGGTTCTTGGTATACCTATGCAAATAGAGTAGTGGGTACTCCCTCTGACAAATTGCAGAAGCTGAATAGTAGCAATTCGTCAGGGAGGCAAGAAAGGGGGTGAAAGGCAGCGTAAATCATATTGGTGTGAAGTGCGGGGTAGTGGAAGGTATTATTTGTTGTTTATTGTCAGAAACAAGCCTTAGAGTCCCCGTATCTAAGGTAAGGCCGTTTGGATTACCCAGCAAAGCAAATGACAGTATCTCTAAGATAGTCTATTCTCAAGGGAAAAGAGATAGTCACTGCCAATTATGTTTTTCTGTTTCTTGCTGAAACAGAAGGATCAACTGGATACACCTAAACGGTACAAAAATAAGGAAAGGAGATTGTTTAGCAATGAGAAAGCTGCTCAGACATGGACCAGCGATCCATAAAAGGACTTTTGTCCTTGGCGCGCTGTGTCTCATCCTAGCTCTTGGCCTGGGCGGAGGGCTATTCACAGCCTTTGCAGTTGAAGATGATTACCAATCTGATGCCTCACCAGCACCAGGTGGTCACGCCTTCAATCCTCTTCACGATGCTGATGGCAACAAGCTTGATCCTACTGAATACTACTGTGTCAAGTGCCACAATGCTGAAGTAGAAGAGATGCAGGCAAATCCTCATGGCCAGTACGAGACAAGCCGACCTTGTCTATTCTGCCATCAAAAGCAACAAGGTGACCACGTAGCTCATAAGCCGTATTGTGCGGATTGTCACGGGAACCAAGCCCAACAGTTGACGGGAGATGCTCATAGTGGCATGTACGCCGATGTAAACGAGACCGCTGACAACGCTAACTGGGTTTGCAAGAGTTGTCATACCATGACTGCCATTGACATGACAGTTACTGGAGATCCACAACCTAAGCCGCCTCTGGACATCGGCATTTCCGGGGTTCCCTGGCAATCGGAAGGATAACGAATAAGTACTAGCATCCCACGTGTAAGGTAGTCATCATTCCAGCTCGGATTAGGTTTTTTCGAGGTACGGCGGTGAGTTGACCTCATCAAGGGATCAATTATAGGATGAGGTCAAAAGGAAGTGGAAGTGCGCTGGAAGAAAGCTGTAACGATAATGGTTGGTGTAGGTCTACTCCTGTCGGCGACAAGTTGTTCGCCACCATGGAGTAGCTCTACCTCTACCGTTCCAGATGTACCCACCATATTAGGGCATATAAACCAGACCGATTTAGTCCCGACAGAGGATCTGGATACTGTGGTGGGTCAATGGGATACCCCTCGTGCAGTGGTGGCCAGTGGGGATGATATCTTTGTGTTAGATAGCGGCAACAACCGAGTACTCCGGCTCACCGAGACCGGCGAGGTTGTTGCCGTTTTTTGTCAAGACGACGAGAATGAATTTCTACTCAAAGGGCCGCTATCAATGGCCCTCTACGATAGCAAGCTCTATATAGCTAACACCGATGCAAGCCAAATCGTTGTGCTAAATCAGTCATCTGGCAATCTCGAAGCATCATTTATCCTGAATCCCATCGAAGAAAACGATGCTGTCCCTAAACCTTCGGGCATCGTTCTGAACGAAGAAGGTGAACTATATGTCTCTGATTCCAACAACCATCGTATTTTGCATTTAGATCAAGATGGGCAGCTCATCGATTTCATAGGTAACTCAGATGGTACACCAGGAAATGATCAATATGCATTCAACAAACCTCTCGGGCTCGCTATCGATGATGACGGGCATCTATACGCAGCAGATAGCCAGAACAATCGCGTAGTTCGCTATAGTTCAAATGGTAGGTACCTACAAGAAATGAATGTCATCTCCGATAGTAGTAACTTTTCCAAATTCACAGATGTCGTTGTTTCGCCGGAAGGTATCATTTATGCAAACGACTACAATCGCCATATCGTTCAGGTTTTTTCGTCCCAGGGTAAGTACTTGGGAATTGTAGGCTTATATGATGCCTCACGCCCTGACTCACTCGGTGTTCTAACCGATCCCTATGGCCTGTATTTCCAAGATATCTACCTCTACGTGATGGACCTTTCGGGTAATCTCTATGTGTTTGGTATTAGTCCAGCCTACTGGCAAGAGAACGGTTAATAGTGGCATCTTTGAATGATCTAAATCCTCCGCATTGAAATCGGATGATTTAAATCACTCAAAGGTTACAAAATGGACATTGTATTGTTCCAGAATATGGAATATCCTATTAATTATACACATACCTATAAAGGAAATGGATAACTCACAATGAGAAGACCTATCTTGGCCATAACGCTGGTAGCGGCATTGCTGGTCATTGCAGGAATTGGCTACGCTATATATCACTTCGCCAATGAACAGTCAGAGCCTATCCCGGAACTAATAACTAGGCAAATTGAAACACTAGAGAATGAGGTTAACGCAGATCCAGATAATCCGACCAACCATGTAGAGCTCGCAGCTAAATACGCAGAGGCAGGTGCATACGATTCTAAATACTATGATATGGCTTTTGAGGAATGTGATGCAGCTCTAGAGCTTGAGGAAAATATGCAGAGTGCGCTCTTGCTAACAGGTCGCATTCACATCATGATAGAAGAATATCAGAAAGCGCTTGATCCTTTGTTGCTAGTAATCGACCTTAATCAGAATGAGCCAGAGCTCAGCCGTGCTTTCAACGAGATACTCAAGGAAGCCTACTATTACTCAGGTTTATGTTATGTAGAGCTAGGACAGGGAGAGCAAGCTATAGCTCAACTTGAGGAACGCCTTGATCTGAGTAGCGGAGCCCCAGCATCCGATATCATTACAACACTAGGATCGGCTTACTACCTCATAGGCGATTATGATCAGGCTATCGAACTCTATAATGATGCCGTTCGCTTCGATCTAATTCACATAGAAGCATACGAAGGGCTCGTTGAAGCCTATGAAGCCAAGGGCGAGTCTAATAAAGCGCTCTACGCTCAGGGAATGGTAAGCTATTGTCTCGAAGACTACGAAGATGCAGTAGACAAGCTCAAGCAAGCGGTTTCTGTAGATCAAACCCTGGCCTGGGCATATCAATGTCTTGGTATGGCACATGAAGAGTTATTTCAAATCAATGAAGCCATAGAGGCATATCAGCAAGCCGTACAACTAAATCCTGAACTATGCTGGTTTTCACAAGGAAGACTCACTCAGTTGGGAGCGTCTAGTTCATGAGAAGTTTTATTTCGCAAATGCAGGAGAGATTTAAGAAGCTAAGAGAAAGAGCAGGGAAGAGAATCCTCATCCTTGCCCTGCTGTTACTTCTTTTAGTATTCATGGTTATTGGTGGTGTCTCTTACCTATTCCTTTTCGAAGAAAGTGTTACTCAGCACCCTGCTATGCTCAGGACGATAACTGGTACGACCAATATAATGGCCGTCGATACCGAGTTTTGGGTAGAGGCAATCGATCAAACTTCTCTATCGGCAGGAGATAGACTGCAAGTATTGGAAGGTGGCGTCGCAGCGATCCAATATCATGGTGGAAGCATGAGCCTTGTTACTGGTCCCGCAGAACTCTCCTTCGAAGGATTCGAAGAATCAAAGAGAGGAAGACTGACACCAACTAACACAATCTCTTTAAACATAGTGTCAGGAAAAATCACAACAGATACGGATGTTGCAGGTAGCAGCTCAGCAACAACCTACTACGAACTTAGCACTCCAAACTCAGCTGCTGTATTCGAAGAGGACATGTTTGAAGTTGATATCGATCAGGATGGGACAGCAACATGGACTGTGATCCAGGGAACCTTCAACGTCTCAATCCTTACACCAGACCAGAATGGACAACCAGTTTCAATCTTGGCGCCACTCGATGGAGGAGAGTCCATAAGCACTCCACAGTTACCACAAGAATGGGTAGGCAATGAATACATGCCCGAATTAACAAATACACTTTTAGATCTCGCAAGAACTGCCACAGAAGAAGGTAGCTCAGATATTAGTGTAGAAGGTATGACCTTTACTTCTTCGAATAGTGCCACCGGAATAACCTTGTTCAGGCCTACCCAAACAGGGCAACTCCCACAAGCAACTCTGCCAGATATTGTTGAACCCGATAGCAATCGTCAGGTGATTGAAGATGGTATTATCTCCGGAACAACACCTTGGTTGAATCTTACCTATGCCCCCGTTATCTATTACACCAGTATGCCATCTATACCTTTCCCAGATGGATGGGTTTCCATTCCAACACCACCAGATCCACCCAGTTCACCTCCACGGTATACATCCTCTTTCTACGATTTTGACGCAGCAAAGGGTATAGCCTTAAGCCCTGCAGGAGACAGGATTTTCGTCGCCCAAGGTCAGTATGAAGGTTATATCAGGATGGTGGATAGTGGCGGCACAGTTATTCAGAACCTTGAATCCGATTTAGCAGGTATACCCTTCTACCCTGCTGTTAATAGATTAGGTAATATCTATGTCCCTGACCGAACCAACCACAGTATAGACATCTTTGATGAAAATGGCTCTTATCTTGGTATTTTTGCACCAGATGAATTCTCCGAGACTGGTTGGTCTCCAAATAGCACGTTTTTTGATGAGATGGGCAATCTATACGTTACTGAGGTCACGGAGGAACTTCACCGATTATTGGTATTCAACTCCGAGGGTGATCTCATTCTAACAACAGGGAAACAGGGAGCTGCCGCAGGAGATTTCGCTTTTCCCATAAATGTTGCTGTAGATCGCCAAGGAAGAATATTTGTATCTGATGGTACCAATAACCGCGTACAGATCTTTGTTACCAATAGCAACCTAGATATCACCTATCCGTATGAGTATGCCGATACTCAAATTGCAGTAGCATCTATAATTCCCGCTCGTGACGTTGGCCTACCTAGAGGTATAGCAATAGGGCCTAGGAATTGTTTATATGTTATAGATACCTCCGGCCATGCGATACACGTATATGATATTAGCGAAAATGTAGAGCCCTTGTTTAGCTTTGGTGAATGGGGAATTGGTGATGGCCAGTTTAATTGGCCCGAAGACATTGATATCAGTTCCACAGGAACCATCTATATCACAGATACAAAAAGCAATCGCATTCAAGTTTGGGAGTATTAGCTTTTTCGCTTTTATTGAATTATCAGGTTTAATGACCTGCGGATCGCTACTAAAGAACGTATAAGTCTTAATATTCTACAGACCCGTTAGTCTGCATGCAGACCGCTTTGCACACGGGAAGAGGCGTAACCGGCTCAGTACCCGGGAATGGGAGGATGGGTTATATCAGCAAGGCAAGGTCATGCAACAGTATATGTCATACATCCTGAAGAGGGAGGAACCTCAGGCCTTTTTCTATTAATTCGTTCTTTACCTGTCTCAACCTCTAAGATATCTGCTCACCGTATAGATGCCACCGCATGGAATAATCAATCAAATCATATAAATATCTATCAAGGGCTCTGGTGTAATATAACAAAGCTATACTATTGGTTCTGTTTTGTCCGAATGTCTTTCTTCATCCATGAAAAGCCCATCAAATTCATACGTTATTACTCATTACCTCCTAGGAATACCTAAATGAAGCTTCATCAGAAAGTACCACTATCGATACTAGCTGTAATGTTCATTATTGGTGTGTTCACTGGCGCTGGAATGCTCTATATTCAAAGGCAGGCTGGAGAACAAGAGTTCAAGCAAATGGCCACCGATCTCACAGGTATTGTTGAGAGTTCTTTGGAATCGTATATGTTGGAACCTACGGATCCCAGTGATGCCCATGCAGGTGAGATTAGACCAGTTCTGACCCGGTTAGCTGAAGAGGATCTCGTCAATAATGTCATCATATACAACGACCAAGGAATAATAGCTCTCTCGGGGGCACCACTAGATGAAGATCAAAGTGCATCAGATATCCAAGTTCAAAATGCCTTACAGTCACAAGAGGTGGTTACAGAACTCAGACATGGCCGCAGAGAACTAAGCGTATTCACTCCAGTTTTGTATCAAGAAGACTGTAAAGAGTGTCACACACCAGATAACGTTCTTGGAGCCATAGAACTCAATCTCGATACTGGCATGTTGGCCGATAGGGAACAACAGCAAGTACTAATCATGTTGTTTGTTGGAGGCATCACATTCCTACTAGTGGGAGGAGCCGCAACATATGTACTGAGAACCACCGTGCTATCACCATTGAGAAATCTGGAGAGATCTGCGGAGAGGATATCCAATGGAGACTATTCCGCAAGAGCAACGGTGCAATCCAACGATGAAATGGGCACGCTATCTAAAACATTCAATGAGATGGCAGAACGTGTTGAGAGTCGAACTCAGGAGATTGAACTGCTTAATTCTGAGCTCGAAAATAGGGTTAGTCAAAGGACAGACGAACTATCCGCGCTAAATGCTGTCATAAGCACAGCAAGCAAATCTCTAAATATTGACACCATCCTGAACGATACACTTGATAAGGTGCTATCCGTTGCAGGAATGGATGCAGCCATCGCACATCTTCAAGGAATTCAACCATCCACCCCTTACGTGGTACACAAGGGAGTAGAGGCCAAGAACATACAGAAAGTGAAAGAGGCCAGCCTGGAGCAATGTCCAGTGGGATGCAAAGTCTTGTCTGGAATATCATCTACCAATCAAGATCTTTCAAATACTCAAGGTTTTACACTGCTCGAGGGAGACCTATTTAAAAGCCATGTGAGCATCCCCGTCAAATCAAAAGGTAAGGTACTCGGGGCTTTATGTCTATTCAGCAAACAGCCGAAGCAATTCGATGCTAAGGCAATTCAAATGCTAGAAACCATGGGAGAGGCCATCGGTGTATCGGTGGAACATGCACAGGTTGCAGAAAAACTGGAAACAGCTAACCTGGAAATAAATAGCCTCCTAGAACAGGCCATGAACGGTGGATTCAATGTTAGATACCAAAACCTCAACCTGGTCAATTGTTGGCAGGAGAAAGGTTGTGAGAATACCGAATGCCAATGCTACCAAGTACAGAATGCACGATGTTGGCAGGTAGTAGGTAGTTTTTCCGGACAAGACATCCAATGTCAATACTGTGATGAATTGGGGAGTTGTGTGGAATGCACAGTATATCAAAAGGGATGTTGGCATGATAATATCACAGCAATCGGAGAAAACTTCAACAATGCCATATTCCTTCTCGAACGGGAAGCTCAGCGTAGAGAACAAGTACGACAACAGCTCATTGAACGTATCATATCTGCACAGGAAGAGGAACGCAAACGCATAGCAAGAGAGCTGCACGATGAAACAGGACAAGCCCTAACTGCCATAATGATGGAAATAGCGCGAACACAAGAGCAACTACCCAAAGAAATGAAGGAAGCTAGGAAGAGCATGTCCAACGCCAGGACCATAATCGGTGAAACTCTAGGGAACCTGCGTAAGTTGATTGCCGATCTTAGACCTGAGGTTCTTGACGATCTTGGATTAGCACCGGCCCTTCGTTCCTATATAAAGAACAGACTAAATCCAATCGGCATTAAAGCTACTTTCGAATACCATGGTGGCAAGACAAGACTACCTTCACAAGTAGAAGTACTCTTGTTTCGAGTAGTGCAGGAGGCAATTACGAACATTGTACGTCACGCTCAAGCCGATAGCGTGGAAGTACATTTGGAGATAACTCCTTCTTTGGCAACTGCATCCGTCAAAGATAATGGAAAGGGATTTGATGCCAATCAAGCCTTTTACGAAGCTGATGCCTGGGGTTTGCGTGGTATGCATGAAAGGGTGAGCTTGCTTGGTGGACAGCTCACCATAAAGTCCACGCCAGGAAAGGGCACTCAAGTATATGTCGAGATTCCGTTGGAGGCAACAACAAGTGAGTGAGCAAATCCGTGTGATGCTGGTCGATGATCATGGTGTAGTCCGGGCTGGTATAAAGTCATTGTTGGAAGCACAACCTGATATAGTGGTGGTAGGAGAGGCATCACGTGGAGAGGATGCCATAGAGAAGGTGAAAGAGCTACACCCAGATGTGGTATTAATGGATATCGCCATGCCAGGCATAGGAGGTATTGAGGCTACTAGACGCATAAAGGAAGGTTCTCCCAATGTAAACGTGTTGGCATTGACAATGCATGACAATGAAGAATATTTCTTTGCTGTTCTTAAAGTTGGTGCATCAGGATATGTCCTCAAGGAATCCGATCCCCAAGAATTGGTCTCAGCAGTTCATGCAGTCTACGAAGGGAACACATTCCTCTCACCAGCGGTTGCCAAAGTCATGGTAGGCAGTTATCTTCAAGGGGCTGGTGTCGACGAACAGGAGGATGAGAAATTCAAGGCATTGTCACCTAGGGAGGTAGAGGTATTCAGCCTAGTAGCAGATGGTCATACCAATCGAGAGATCGCAGATCAGATGTATCTTAGTGTGAGGACAGTGGAAAGACATCGCGCCTCAATGATGAACAAGCTAGGCCTTTCCAACCGCATTGAGCTTATTAGATATGCCGTACGTAAAGGCTTAATAATGGTTTCAGACACAGACGATGCTTCTTAATTACAACCTTCGATACCTCCACCACTAGATCTTCTGTAAACGTTCATCCATTAGGGGCTTAACAAGATCAATAATATCCTCGTATATTTTCTAGGTCCCACTAAGCAGAAACAAGTGTAACAAAGTAGGGCTCAGAATATTATCCCATTCTGGCATAGGGACGGGCTTGAAACTTGCTCCTATACCTGGATATCAAGATCACAATTGTAAATGGTATTGAGGTAAAGGGATAAGCGATTCCACGTGTATCGGTCAACAAATATTGAACACCTGATAAGCACTAATTACACAGGAACGGGGACAAGGCTTGCCTGTTCCTGTCTAACCTGAGTGGGCGTTTTATGTCCATGGCGTCCAATAAGCC
>JAXHVC010000174.1:0-2443 GCA_034189315.1 Chloroflexota bacterium
ATTGAATTCGGCCATCTTCCTATCGCCAACAACTATAAGCCGTTGTTCTTTAAATGGGTGAAGCCAACTTACATAGATATGAGCCCTCACATCACCTCTGAACACCATGGTCGTTAGAGTGACATCGGCAATGTCCCCATTCAGATAGCATCCGCCATGAGCAGATACCTCCTGAGGCATCTCACCACCGAGTAACAATAGAATTACTGCGATATCATGTGGAGCAAAGCTCCACAATATGTTCTCTTCGGTGCGAAATTTGCCCAGATTCAGTCTATTGGAATACAGGTATTGGATTCTCCCCAATTCCCCCCTATCTACAAGCGCCTTGAGCTCCAATACTGCCGGATGATATTCCAATAGGTGGCCTACCATCAGCACACGCGATCTCTCCTCGGCAATTTGTACGAGCTCACGTCCTTCCTCTACCCTTAAGGACAAGGGTTTTTCGACAAAGACATCCTTATCCGCAAGCAATGCTTCCTTAGCCATGGAGTAATGATCCACCGCTGGTGTAGCGATGACCACACCATCGATCTTCGTATCCCCTAGCAATTGTGAATACTGTGTAACAGTATTCACCCCAGGATAAAGTGTCTTTAGATCCTCTAATCTCTGAGTATCTGCATCACAGATGGTATTGAGGTTGCCTAACGCGGCAAAATTCCTCACCAAATTCTTGCCCCAATAACCTGCTCCAGCTACAGCTATATTTATAGTCATACTGCTACCCTTACAGTCCAACATGGAGGATACATGTATCTCCCATCTCAGATTCCTCAAAGAATCCCCTCACATCAATCAATATGGGATTGCTTTCCATGGTGCTTGCTAGTTCATGGGGAGCAAGCTGCCGGAACATGGCATGTGCAGTTGCCAGCACCATGGCATCCACCTTGGGAACCTGCTCGAATTCATAAACCATCTTTATACCGAATTCAATCTCACCATCCTCAAGTAGGGGATCATAACCCCAAATATCCACACCATAGGTTTGAAGTTCCTTAATAATCCCCTTTACCGGGGTTTCTCGTGTATCTGGCACGTTCTCTTTATAGGTTAGTCCCATAAGTAGCACCCTGGATCCTTTGATCACCTTCCCCGCATTGTTTAAAGCCTTGATAGTCATCTCCGCCACGTGTTTGGGCATATAGTCGTTTATGGCCCTTCCAGCCAGGATTACTTGTGGGTGATATCCCAGTTCCTCTGCCTTGTATACCAAATAGTAGGGATCTACTGGAATACAATGCCCCCCAACAAGTCCAGGGGAATAGCGATGAAAATTCCATTTGGTAGCAGCGGCATCAAGCACATCATTAGTATCTAAGCCCATCTTGTCGAATATCAAAGCCAATTCATTCATCAAGGCAATATTAAGGTCCCTTTGAATATTCTCTATCACCTTGGCAGCTTCGGCGGTTTTGATGTTTTTGGCCTTAAAAGTATTTGGTGTAATCCTGCCATATAGATCCACAAGTTTGTTCGTAGTCTCTTCATCCATCCCAGCAACCACCTTTGTCACCATTTCTATGGCATGTTCGTTATCACCAGGATTAATCCGCTCGGGAGAATACCCAATCCTGAAATCTCTTCCGCATTCAAATCCATACCCCTCCAAGATAGGCTTCACCACCTCTTCTGTAACACCTGGATATACTGTGGATTCCAGTATCACTGTGCACCCACACCCCATATATTGCCCAACAAGCTGAGCTGCCCCCCTAACATAAGAAAGATCAGGTTCCTTGGATTTTGTCACTGGAGTGGGGACACAAATGATTACAAACTCTGCTTTACCGATTTGGTTGGGATCGTCGACGAATGTCATGTTCTCTATACCATTCCGACGGCTCAATTGCTCGATCTTGCCACAATCCGTATCAAAGCCAATAACCGGTAAACTTCTGGCAAAGGCCTCTGCCAAGGGTAGGCCAACATAGCCCAAGCCAACCACACAGACTGTAGGAAGTACCGAGAGGGAAGGATCTGTGTTCGAATGATCGCCTTTCGACTGCACCAGTGTCACCTGATTGACTCCTTTCTCAGTCATTAACGTCAATTTATATACTCTGCACTCTAATATTATCAATCACTATACATCTCTATCGGAGGATATCAAAGTCACACCTCATTATTTTTCCTCCATATTTCTCACCGAAATGACCTTTCTACAACTGTCCACCCATGTGGTTAGTGAATATTCCTTTGTACCAACAAGTCCTCTAAATATAAGGAAGGGGTAGCATCAGCAAGGCGCATTGAATGATAGTATTGCAGTCCAATAAACGTGGTAGGGCTAAAAGGACTCACGGGATCCATGACATCCATGCTTCAGTTTTTTTGCAGAGTGTTTGTTCCAAAGTATAATCGAACATGTTGCATCATAGATGGGGAGCTATTAGACACATCTTCTGAAAAACTAGCTAAGTTGAGAATATGATGC
>JAXHVC010000175.1:0-5888 GCA_034189315.1 Chloroflexota bacterium
AAAGGATCATCCAGAATATGACGCAAGACCTTAGGACTATTTCAGTAGAAAAATTTAGGCTTGAAATTTACAGGCTTTCTTTTTTTCGCCGACAAGAAAGCCAAAGTATTTACCTTTACCCAAGATGTTTTAGCCTTCACCATCGATCCACCAGCAATATATGCCGTGGTTGACTTTGAGGGAGGCGGCAGGGGCATGTTTGACATGACAGACCGCGATCCTAGCGAGGTAAAGTGGGATATGCCGGTAGATATGACTTTCCGGAAGCTCCAATATACTAAAGGTCTTTACAACTATTTCTGGAAGATAAAACCCGCAAGGTAAGGAGGTAAGGGAAATGGCAGAAGGCATTAGAGACAAAGTTGCCATTATCGGCATGGGATGCACCAAGTTCGGAGAGCTTTGGGGTAAGAGTGGTAGCGATTTGATAGTTGACGCTGCAAAGGAATGCTTTGAAGATGCCAAGGTAGAACCCAAAGACATTCAAGCACTATGGTATGGAACCTGTATGTCTGGGATGACTGGATTGCCCCTGAGCACAGATCTCAAGCAGCAGTACAAAGCCGTCACCCATGTAGAGAATGCATGCGCCACCGGATCCGAAGCACTACGAAACGCCGCCTACGGTGTGGCTTCAGGCGCCTATGATATGGTGATGGCCGTGGGCATGGAGAAACTAAAGGACACAGGCTATGGAGGACTGCCTGCCATGGGAGGTGGTTTTGGTCCGCCAACCGGCACGGGCCCCAACGCAACTGCTCCTGGTATGTTTGCCCTAATGGCTACCCGATACTTCGCTCATTATGGGATTAATCCTGATGATGGCAAGAAACTGCTAGCCCATATCGCAGTGAAGAGCCATCACAATGGATCCATGAATCCAAAAGCACACCTACGCAAAGAAACTAATATGGACCAAGTATTAAATGCTCCAATCATCGCATGGCCTCTTGGTTTATTCGACTGTTGTGGTGTGAGTGATGGATCCGCATGTGCGATTCTTGTCCCCGCTAGCCAAGCAAAGAACTTCAGACCCGATCCTATTTACATAAAGGCACTGCAGATCGCAGTCGGTGCTATAGGCATTATGGATCCCGAGTATGACTTCACACACGTTGAGTCAACTTATCAAGCTGGTTTGAAGGCATATGAAGAAGCCGGTGTAAAGAACCCACGTGAAGAGATAAGTATGGCAGAGGTTCATGACTGTTTTTCCATTACGGAACTTGCCACCTATGAGGATATGCAGTGGAGCAAGCGGGGAGGGGCGAAAGAAGATATAGAGTCTGGTTTCTATGACTTGGACGGAGGCCTCCCTGTACAACCAGATGGGGGATTAAAATGCTTTGGCCATCCTATTGGTGCTACTGGACTTAGGATGATGTATGAGATGTACAAACAGCTACAAGGCAAGGCAGATCTCCCGTCTCGCCAGATCAAGGATCCCAAGCTAGGTCTCACACATAACCTCGGGGGATTCCCCGCGGCATGTGTATGTAGTTGTTTTATTGCAGGGCTTTAGAACGTATCTTAACTGGGGGGACCAATGCTATGTGTTCCCCCAGTCGCTCCTTATTTAATTAACCTATATCGCAGCCATCCCTAGATTGGAATTTTAAAGTAATTCAAGTTATTTGGCATAATGCATTGCATTGCAATCCATAAAGCTAGACTGGCAACAATTGCGATGTGGTGGTAAACTATGCGTTGAGAGGTGTCTGATTGGAAGGGCAGTTGATGGGGATTCTTGCTTGCAATAGGGAGCGAGAACCCTTTAGTTCTGTGCTGTATGAGGCACAAGATAACAACGGCTATCCTTCCGAAGAAACGATTGCGATAGGTTTGCGGCAAGGAAATCGATCGTAATAATATCTTCGGGGTGGCCCTTTTTTTTGCTCATTTATCTTCCAAATCAACACATACTCACTAAGCAATTAGAACAGTATTAGTAGTATCGACTAATACATCGCATCATATGAGATTAGAGAGAGGTACCGATGGACCAGATCACGTTGACTATAGACGGACAACAGGTCAATGCAAGAGAGAAAGCCACCATCATGGAAACGGCATTGGCCGCAGGTATATACATTCCCGGCCTATGTTACTATCCCGACCTTACACCTCTTCCAGATATAGTACCTGACAGAGCCTGCCAGCTATGCACAGTTGAGGCAGACTCCAGGATAGTTCTAGCATGCTCCACACAAGTTCGGCAAGGTATGCAAGTGAATACAAACACACCACGCATTCAAGAATTACGAAAGATCAATCTTGCCGCGATTCTCCGACGCCACCCTAATGCATGCCTAACTTGCCATCGGCGTGAGCGTTGTGGGCCTTTGGATATTTGTCTACGTCAAGTGTCTGTCGATGAGCGATGTGTTGTTTGTCCTAAGAACTGCAATTGTGAATTGCAGCAAGCAGTCGATTATATCGGAGTCGATGAATTAGTTCCTTATGTCTCCAAGGCATTACCTGTTCGAACGGACTCGCCTTTCTTCATACGAGATCATAACTTATGCATTCTATGTGAACGTTGTGTGCGTGTCTGTAACGATGTGAGGGGACTAGGGGCAATAGAATTCTCCTACCCATGCCACAAGGCTTGTCCTGCTGAAATAGACATACCACGTTATGTGAGGCTGATAGCTAGAGGCAGGCCAAGTGCCGCATTGGCAGTAGTGAGAGAAAGAGTACCATTCCCAGGATCATTGGGCCGTGTCTGTGTTCACCCATGCGAGCAAGCATGTCAGCGTGGCTTTCAGATAGATGCCCCATTAAGCATACGAATGCTCAAACGTTTCGCCGCAGATCACGGAGGAGATAGCTGGAAGAAACAATCAAAGACGCTACCCCCTACAAATAAGAGTGTAGCCGTTGTTGGCGCAGGGCCCGCAGGGCTCACTGCGGCCTACTATCTCGCAAAACAGGGACACAAAGTCACAGTGTTTGAATCCCTTCCAGAACCAGGTGGGATGATGCGGGTGGGTATTCCAGAATATAGACTACCTCGTGACATCCTCAGTGCTGAGATCGACGAGATCAAAAGGGTTGGAGTTGAGATCAAACTAAACGAAAGAGTTGAATCGGTAGATTCCCTATTCAAGAAAGGGTACGAAGCCATTTTCCTAGCAGTAGGAGCACACGATGGTATGAAGCTTGGAGTTGATGGAGAAGATTTGCCTGGTGTAATTGAGTCCGCAGACTTCCTCCGTCGAGCAAATCTTGGTGAGAAAGTGGAAGTGGGAGATAGGGTTGCCGTCATCGGAGGTGGTAATGTTGCAATAGATGCAGCTCGTGTACCGCTTCGCCTTGGTTCAAAGAACATCACAATCCTCTACCGAAGAACCCGGGCAGAAATGCCAGCCAATCCAGAAGAAGTAGAGGCAGCATTGGAGGAGGGTATCGATATCCAATTCCTAGTAGCTCCTTCTAAGGTAACGCGAGAAGGTAATGTGTTGAAGCTGGAATCCATCCGCATGGAACTCGGTGAGCCTGATGCCAGTGGCAGACGGCGTCCCGTTGCTGTCGAAGGTAGTGAGTTTGTAACTGAATTCGACACCATTATTGCCGCAATTGGACAAAGACCAAACGTACCAAAAGGATTCCAAGTAGAAACGGCACGAGGCAATGTGATCAAAGTAGATGATAACTATCAGACAAGCCACGAAGGTGTATTTAGCGCTGGTGACTGTGAAACGGGACCGGCTACAGTTATTGGAGCAATCGCAGGCGGTAGAAAGGCCGCTGAAGCAATCGATCGTTACCTCGGTGGGACAGGAGATATTAGCGAATCATTGGTTCTACCAGAAGAAGCAACAAACTGGATTGAAGATATTCCCGCCGAAGAGCAAGTGGCAAAGTTTCAACATCTTCCTCCTGAAGTGAGTATAAAGAGCTTCGATGAAGTGGAGCATGGCCTAGACAAAGATGCGGCAGTTGCCGATGCTAATAGGTGTCTTCAATGTCACGTGATAGCTCCACCAGATCAAAAACTGCTTCAGGATGCATCCTGCAAATTCTGCGGAGCATGTGTGGATGCTTGCCCAGTTGGAGCACTGGTAGAACGAAGTGCCATTTCTGTTGGAGATCTGGATCGCGAAGTGGCTACCATATGCCCTTACTGTGGAGTAGGTTGCCAATTAAAGATCGGGGTCAAGAACGAAAGGATAGTTAGGATCGTCCCTGATAGAGAGGGGCCAGCGAATCGGGGGCAAGCCTGTGTCAAGGGGAAATTTGGGATGGACTTTGTTCAAGACCCAACCCGATTGACTTCGCCCTTGATAAAAAAGAACGGAGAGTTTGTGGAAGCATCCTGGGAAGAAGCGCTCAGCCTAATCGCAACCAAGCTGTCCGAATACAAGGGTAGTCAATTTGCCGCCATATGTTCTGCAAAATGCAGTAACGAAGATAATTACGTACTCCAAAAATTCACCAGAGCTGTTATGGGTACTAACAACATCGATCATTGTGCCCGTCTCTGACATGCTCCCACAGTGGCTGGTCTAGCCACAAGCTTCGGAAGCGGTGCCATGACAAATTCTATAAGCGAAATTGCAGATACCAAATGCATTTTTGCCACAGGAACAAATACTACTGAGAATCACCCGGTAATAGCTTTGGAGATAAAAAAGGCTATTGAGAAAGGGGCAAAGCTAATCGTAGCCAATCCCCATCGGATTGACCTTTGCAACTTGGCAGACATATGGCTTAGACACCGCCCAGGTACAGATGTAGCACTTATTATGGGAATAGCCAGAGTGATCGTGGATAAGGGGCTCCTGGATAATGCCTTTATTGAAGAACGATGTGAGGATTTCGATGCTCTGAAGAAGTCCTTGAAGAACTTCCCAACTGACAAGGTAGCAACCATTACCGGAGTCGACGCATCCGATATCGAGCAAGCGGCCGAGATGTTTGCCACCAACTCCCCAGCTACTATCCTATATGCGATGGGAATCACTCAGCATACCCATGGTACAGACAACGTACTGGCATTGGCCAACCTAGCAATGCTCACCGGCAACATTGGTAAGGAATCATCAGGGGTGAATCCTCTCCGTGGGCAAAACAATGTACAAGGAGCATGCGATCTTGGCGGATTACCAAATGTTTATACTGCATACCAACAGGTAGCAAATGCATCCTCACGAGAAAAGTTTGAGGCTGCCTGGGATTGTTCATTACCAGCAGAACCAGGACTTGTTCTTACTGAGATGTTTACTGCTATAGACGAAGGCACAGTCAAAGCAATGTACTTGTTGGGAGAGAACCCCGTATTAAGCGATCCAGATGCCAAACACGTGGAAGCGTCCTTAAGAAAGGTAGAGTTCCTCATTGTTCAGGACATGTTCCTCACAGAAACCGCAGAGTTTGCCGATGTGATCCTCCCTGGAACGAGCTTCGCAGAGAAGGATGGAACCTTTACAAATACAGAGCGTCGCATTCAAAGAGTACGTAAAGCAATTGAACCAGTTGGCAATGCAAAACAAGATTGGCAGATCACTTGTGAAATCGCTCGAAAGATGGGGGCAAAGGGATTCGACTATACCGAACCATCCGAGATAATGTCAGAGATTGCAGGACTCACACCATCATATGGTGGAATCACCTATGAGCGACTTGAAGAATGCGGCCTACAATGGCCTTGTCCCACAGAAGATCACCCAGGAACCAAGATACTTCATGTCGGTATGTTCGCTCGAGGAAAAGGCAAGTTCGCCGCACTCGAATATAAGCCCCCTGCGGAACAGCCTGATAAGAAATATCCATTTATGCTAACAACCGGACGTGACCAGTTCCACTTCCATACGGGCACAATGACGAGAAAGAGTGCCGGCCTCAATGCCCTAGCGCCTGAAGAACTGGTACGCATTCACCCTAGA
>JAXHVC010000176.1:0-9899 GCA_034189315.1 Chloroflexota bacterium
CCAAGGCAATCGCCATAACCCAGAATCTGCCACTCATTGGTATTAATCACATCGAGGCTCATATCTATGCCAACTGGTTGGATACAATTGGCTCCTATGACTTTCCTTTACTTTGCTTAATTGTCTCTGGGGGTCATAGCGACCTTATTCTTATGAGTGATCATGGTAACTATACTATACTGGGACAAACCAGAGATGATGCGGCTGGGGAAGCCTTCGACAAAGTAGCCAGGATTCTTCAATTGGGTTATCCTGGTGGTCCTGCCATAGAAACCGCAGCACTCCGAGGTAATGCCAATGCCTACAATCTCCCCAGAGCCCAACTCCGCGGGAGCCTTGACTTCAGCTTCAGTGGTTTAAAAACTGCAACACTGCACCTTTTCGAGGAGACTTCCAAGGCAAAGGCTTACAATCCTCAGATAATAGCCGATATCGCAGCTAGCTTTCAGCAAGCAGTAGTGGATGCGTTAGCAACAAAGACCATTCTTGCGGCTGAGAAATACCATGTACGCTTAATACTACTAGCAGGGGGAGTAGCCTCCAACCAAGCCCTGAGAAAAGCTATAATACAAAAAGCCAAGGTTCCTGTGGGATATCCCCATCCGAAACATTGCACCGATAACGCCGCTATGGTAGCATCCTGCGGTTACTTCCATTTTCGATCTAATAAGATAGATGGGCTGGATTTGGACGTGGTCTCAGGTTTACGTCTCGGAGATAATTAATACCCCCTCAACCATTACTCATCTATCCGGCACATGATTCGACATTACATCCTGAGTGCAACAGTAGCTATACCTAACCGTAGCAGAATCGCCGTGAAAAGCGATTAATAGGGCATTTCATACATGCCATGCTCACACAGAATGTATTGTAGAGACCTATGAGTCCCTGCTCTTTCAAGGCAGAATTCACTAGAGCTGAACTACGGCCAAACAACTTCTTCTCCATATAACGAGTGATCCTGTTTCCTCCTAATCGAGGATACTCTCCATAGAGTACGAGTATACTCTCCTTCAATTGTTGCTCACCATGGACAGTTGACCACGCATAGAAAAAAGGGAAGATGACATTTACTATGATTTCATCTGCCCTAGTTCTGCCGAGAAGAGTGGGATTCCACCTAGACTCAACCCCAAAGTCATAATGGTTAGCCCAATACCCCTCTTCGACAACAACCATAATACCATCCCTCATATTGCCAACCTCTCCCAAATAGCATGCATCGTACATAAGGCTAAATAAACCTTCAAGTATGTCTTGCAGCTGATATCTACACAACAACCGGCTGGCTGCAGCTAGTCGGCGCACAGGAAAGTTATCTGGCCTAACTCTAAACAAGCTCCAATCATTAACCTTCATCTTTTGATCCATATCAAGCTCTCGCCATAAGTGTTGCAGGTAGCATGCCCAAGAATCTGCCTCGAAGTCTCTTTGTTCTGGTAATAATCCAGCTGTTCCCAGTAGTAATGATTCAAGATATATCCGTGATTTATCCCTGGGCACATCCTGGGATACACTATCTATAATGCACAGGGGCAATACTGTGGCTAGCTGATGAAACGCACCCTTGTTCTTCGTATAGCCCAAGGCACCCATAAACCCTTCATATAGAACCTGGTCATTGCCCCGACCACAAATACTTCTCCTGAATCCCTCAACTTTGGTAAAAAAGCGAGTATATCCAGCTTCATCCAATATCTGGGCTATACTATCTTCATAGAGATAGCAGTTTCCCCCAATACACGTTGGATGGAACGAAGCACTGGATTCTACTAGCCAATGCAACTCCGTTAACGGGGACGAGAGTTGTCCTTCCAGAGGGACAATCTGTGCATGGCTGCCGTTCATCAAAGTACTGGTCTTATCTTTACTTTTGTGCCACATCACCACGTGAAGAATAACAGAATTGTATTTGGGATCGCGGTGGTGTCTATGTGTTTTCCATTCCCCCGTATGGCGATGAAGTTCCACATCACCAATCAGCAATCCTATACCCTCAACCTCCACTACTGCATTACAGAAGTCGGGACCATCCCCTGTGTTGCGCTCTCCCGGGCACATGATCTTAACTTTTCTACCATTTGCAGCAACCAGCGATTCTCGTACCAAGAGCTGTCTTTTCCAGACTTCGTAAAGGAAACTCTCTGCTATTTTAGGCTCACTATTAATCATTTGGCATCATCACTCTATAGCAACGTCTGTATTAGGATACACATTACCCCATTTGTCCAAGATTAAGACTTTCTATGACTCCAGCCCACAATATAATAGAAACGCCAAAATCAACAGAATAAACCAGGATTTCATGAATCTTGTTAGCGACTATACCCTTAGCTACGTCCGCATGATGCTGTGTAAAAACAGGCTTGCCATCTGATTTTGAGAGGACCGCCAGCGACGGAGCAATCGTAGAAAGGCGCCATAACGAAATGAGTGAGATTGCGCCGTTACTAAGAAACTGGAGGTTTCTTTTCCTAATAACCCGTGTTCCTCACGGGTCCCGAGCTTGCAATGACAGTCGGGATTCGCCCGACAAACAATGTGTTTCGGAGCAACGATAATAATCATTATATTGTCGAATGCCACTTGCTGTTAGTTATTCTACTCCTCAACACGAACCACAATTTACCATAGCAGTATATTTTATATATCCTTTTAACCACCATTCAGTTCTGTACATTTGAGTTTAACAGCGCCAACATTGAAAAACAACAGCCTTCGCCTTAAAATGAGCCATATGGCAATCAATCTATCCCTCAACTCCAAAATGCTACTTTCTCTAGGGATAGAATATCTTCGTCTGAGCATGCGATTCTTCTTGCGACTCAATCATAGAGTAGATATTCAACCGTCATTTAAGCTGGTCGTAATGTAATGAATCTCCTCCAAATTGGGTAAACACAAGACTCCTCTTGTTTTTTATCTACCCGAATAGAGAGTGGGTGTATACAGGATTATGGATTGACGAGTGAATGTATGGCTTAAAAAGGGGGACAGTTAATGGACTTCGAGCTCACGCCAGAACAAGAAGCACTCAGAGCAGAATTTGAAGTTTTCTTCTCCGAAGAAGAAAATAATGCCCCAGCCGAATGGGCATCAAAAGGTTTGATGCTGGCACCATTTGAATCCGATGAAAGCTGGTCATACCACCGTTCGGTTGCGGAGAAGCTGGCAAAGAGAGGTTGGCTTGCTTTGCCCTGGCCAAAGAAATATGGAGGGCAAGAACATAGTTATATTGAACAATTGATATTCAGCGAATCGAGAGCATACCATAGAGTACCGGGGGTTGATCTATGGGGCCCTGGTATAGTGGCACCAAGTATCCTAGAACATGGCAGCGATGAGCTAAAGCAGGAGTGGCTTCCACGAATAGCCAATGCGGAGATAAACTGGTGTCAAGGTTGGAGCGAGCCCAACTCTGGTTCCGACCTCGCTTCACTAACCACGCGTGCTACTGAAGATGGAGATGATTACGTTATTAATGGCCAGAAGATATGGACTAGCGGAGCGCATCGTGCCAGCCACATATTCTTCATGGCAAGAACCAATCCCGATGTACCAAAGCACAAAGGTATTACCTATTTCCTATCAGAAGTGAACAAACCAGGATTCACAGTTCGGCCCCTATTATTCATGAATAGGGAGCATGATTACAACGAAGTCTTCTTTGATAACTTCCGTGTACCTAAGAAGAACATTGTAGGACAAGTGAACCAAGGTTGGCAGGTAACTATGGCAGGAATAAACTTCGAACGGTCCATGATAGGAGGAGTGGCAGAAGCCAAAAGGGATCTAGAAGATCTTGTAGATTTCTGCCGCCAGACACACCGAGACGGTCAACCTCTAGCCAAACACAATAACGTGCGGAACACGTTGGCAAACTTCGCCATCGAAATAGAAGCCCTTCGTCAATATGCTTATGGAGTTGCTTGGCAACAGAGCAAGGGATCATTCGCCGTTGCCGAATCATCTGCATCAAAATACATATCAAGCGAGCTAGCTGTACGACTTTCCAACGCTGGATTGGAGATTATGGGACTGGGTGGAACAGTGAGAGGTTGCTCGAGGTGGGCAAAGCTGCATGGAAAGCTAGAGCATTCTTGTCAAGCCAATCTGGGGATAACAATAGCTGGAGGCAGCACCGAAACAATGAAGAACATAATCTCTTGGATGGGGCTGCAGCTTCCCAGAATCAAATAAACCTGCCTTCGCCGACTCCATTATAGAGAGCAGTTCAACCGATATTAATATATAGATAATATAAAGTCAGAGGTGGTATGCCATGAATCTAGATTTCACAGAAGAACAGGAAATGCTCAGGACCATGGCCCGAGACTTCATAGAAAAAGAATGTCCCAAGACTAAAGTAAAAGAACTAGAAGAGGACCCCAAAGGCTACTCTCCAGAAACGTGGAGCAAGATGGCAGAGTTGGGTTGGATGGGACTTATCATTCCAGAGGAATACGGGGGAACTAACGGAACATTCATGGATTTGGTTATCCTACTCGAGGAAATTGGGCGAGGTTGTTTACCCGGACCATTTTTCTCAACGGTGGTGCTTGGCGCGCTTCCAATTATGGCAGCTGGCAACCAAGAACAAAAGCAAGAACTCCTACCCAAGATCGCCAAGGGGGAGATTATAACGGCTTTGGCACTAACCGAACCTAGTGCCTCATACAATGCAGATGCAATTGAAACTAAGGCCATCCCTCAAGGGGATGACTATATAATCAACGGAACAAAACTCTTTGTTCACGATGCCCACGTGGCGAACTACCTCATTTGTGCAGCAAGAACACACCTATTGGCGCGAGCTGAAGATAGCATTACGCTCTTCCTGGTTAGCATCGACACTCCAGGTTTAAAAATCGTACCATTGCCAACAATCGCTGACGACAAGCAAAACGAAGTTGTTTTTGAAAATGTTCGTGTCCCGAAGAAGAACATCCTTGGCACAGTCAATCAAGGTTGGTGCATAATACAAAGGCTGCTTGAACAAGCAGCACTAGCCAAGTGTGCAGAAATGGTCGGTGGTGCCGATTGGACAGTAGAGACATGCATCGCTTACGCCAAAGAGAGGGTTCAATACGATCGACCAATCGGTGCATTCGGAGCAATTCAGACCTATCTCGCCGAGATGTGGACAGAAGTCGGTATGGCTAAAAGGCTACTCTATTATACCGCTTGGCTTGAAGAAACCGGCCGTCCCAGTAGCACTGAGATTAGTATGACCAAGGCTTGGGTGAGCAAGACTTATACACATTGGTCGCGTATGGGAGTCCAAATCCATGGGGGAATTGGAACCACCAGAGATCATGATATGGGTTTATACTATCGTCGAGCTAGGCAGGCAAATGTCCTATTTGGAACCCCGGATATGCACACGGAGCTTGTCGCTCAGCAGATAGGTTTATAGGAAGGAGTCCATCATGTCTGTATCCTTTGACCTGACACCTCAACAGGTAGAAATCACCAAGCAAGCTAATGAATTCGCTAGGAAAGAGATCGCCCCAATAGCAGCGGAGATAGATGAGAGAGATGACTCCAAACTGCTCTTGGATATATGGAAGAAGATGGCTCAGCCGCCCTACGCATATACAGGCATGTTCATTCCTTCGGAGTATGGAGGCACTCCACGCAGTATCATGGATATTTGCCTCATCATCGAAGAAGTAACAGCAATTGGACAGAGCGCCGTTTGCGTAGCCCTACTAGAGGTTGCAGGCGTGGGGACTAAACCTTTATTACTCGGTGGAAACGATAGCCTAAATAAGAAGTACCTACCACCAATCGCTAAAGGCGAAGCGATAGGCTGTTTTGGTTTGACCGAACCCGGCATCGGCTCTGACGCAGTGGCCCTATCTACACAAGCAAACTTGGTAGGTGATGAGTATATCCTCAAGGGCAGGAAACGATATCTCAGTTTTGCTCATATAGCCGAGTATGCATTGGTTTTCGCCAAGACAGATCCTTCCAAGGGGGCAAAAGGAATAAGTGGATTCGTACTTCCCACCAATACTCCAGGATTCTCGGTGGTGGAAAAAGTATCCTGTATGGGGATGAGAGGCCACCAAGACGAAGAGGTGGCCATTGATAATTGCCATATTCCCAAGGATCACCTTATTGGTGAAGAAGGACGGGGTCTACGATACGCGCTAGGAGCACTAGACGATACCAGAACAACGCTTACTTCTGGTTTTATTGGCTTGGCAAAGGCTGCGCTTGAAGAAGGGGTGCGATTCGCCAAAGCAAGAAAGGCTTTCGGCCAGCCAATCGCAGAATTCCAGGCAATCAGTTTTCCCCTTACAGATATTGCTATCGAAATCGAGGCTGCCAGGGTACTTAATTACAAAGCAGCATGGCTAGCGGACAAAGGTGAGAAGCATACAGTAGAGACAGCGGCAGCAAAGGCATTTGCTTCTCAGCTGCTAACCAAGGCTACCAATGTCGCCATGGATGTACATGGTGGATTCGGCGGTACAAAACGATTCCCTATAGAACGTATTCTCAGAGATGGCAGAATTTGGGTTTTCGCTCAAGGAACACCAAACGTTCAAAAACTCATTGTAATGCGTGATCTATTTGACAGACTGAATCCATCTCCCGAGCTATTAAAAGAAATCGAGGCAAAGGGATAGATTAGTCATTTAGTTAACATCCCATGCTCTTAGTAACACGATAGGGAACAAGGCCAATCATACCTAGAGAGAGGAGACGGTCAGCACAAATGGGCTCTTCAGAAAAACTGGAGGAATTGGAAAAGCTAAGACGCCAGGCTCAGTCGGCCGGAGGAGCCAAGCGTGTCGAGGCACAGCATGCTAAAGGTAAGAACACGGCGAGGGAAAGAGTACTAGAACTACTGGATCCTGATAGCTTCGAGGAACTAGATCCCTTTGTCCTACATCGCTGTACTGAATTCGGGCTGGAACAGCAAAAGCACCCCGGCGACGCCGTGGTGACCGGATACGGTACAATCAACGGCAGACTGGCATTTGTCTATGCTCAAGATTTCACCGTTATGGGTGGATCACTGTCCAAAGCAGTCTCAGAGAAAATCTGCAAGGTAATGGACCTAGCAGCCAAGAACAATGCACCATGCATCGGCCTGTTAGATTCAGGTGGTGCAAGGATCCAAGAAGGGGTGGACAGTCTAATAGGCTACGGAGATATCTTCACCAGAAACACCATTTACTCCGGCGTGGTGCCTCAGATATCTGTGATTATGGGCCCATGTGCAGGAGGAGCAGTATACTCACCCGCCATTACGGACTTCATCCTCATGGTCAAGGGCACAGGGCAAATGTATATCACAGGACCGGAAGTGGTGAAATCTGTCACTGGCGAAGAGATTTCTGTTGAAGAGCTAGGTGGAGCTAACATACATGCCAAGAAGAGCGGCAATTGTCACTTTGTAGCAAAGGATGAGCAAGAATGCTTCCAGATGCTACGCCAGCTCCTTAGCTATCTCCCCCAGAGTAATATAGAAGAGCCACCCTATTTGGATACTGGTGATGACCCATCTAGAGTAGAAGAAGAGTTATTGAGCATTGTCCCAGACACACCTACAAGAGCCTATGATATGAAGAAGATCATTTCAAAGGTAGTCGACTTGGGTGAGTTTATGGAGGTACACCAGCATTGGGCGCCCAATCTCTTAGTTGGTTTTGCCCGGCTTGATGGAAAGGTCGTAGGGATTGTAGCACAGCAACCACAGATGCTTGCAGGAGTTATTGATATTAATGCTTCCGATAAGGGAGCTCGATTCGTCCGTTTCTGCGACTGCTTCAACATACCTCTAGTCACCTTTGTGGATGTTCCTGGATATATGCCAGGCACCGACCAGGAATATGGGGGAATCATACGGCATGGCGCCAAGTTCCTTTACGCCTATGCCGAAGCAACCGTACCCAAGGTTTGTGTTATCACACGCAAAGCCTATGGAGGTGCCTTTGTAGTTATGAGCAGCAAGAGCCTCCGTGGTGATATCAACTATGCTTGGCCTAGCGCCGAGATCGCAGTAATGGGACCAGAGGGAGCAGTTAATATAGTATATCGCGATGAGATCAAGAAATCGGATAACCCCAACCAAACACGTCAGCAATTAATTGATGAATATAGAAACAAGCTTGCTAATCCATATATAGCAGCTTCAAAGGGTTATCTAGATGATGTGATCGATCCAAGACATACTCGTCCCAAGCTGATTAAGGCACTCGCCATGTTGGAAGGCAAGGTCGACACACTTCCGCCCAAGAAACATGGGAATATACCTCTGTAAGAAGAATGTTATGATATCAAGTGAATAGTCTGCTACTAAGCAGTCTACTAATAAAGTCTCTCAGAGAGGAATTCATATCGGAATTCTCCTGAAGGAAGGTCCACTCAAATACCTCTCCCTTCGAAGGGAGAGGTATTTGAGTGTGAGAGAATGAATGCTAATGTAACTATTTAGTATTCGTAATCCCAATACGACCTTACTATATAGGCAGAAGCAATCGGATTGCGCCATTATAGGTGAATAACTACACCTAACGATTATTTATGTGACTGCAAACGTTAGTAGCTCGGAAGGGAGCAAATGGGTAAGACTTTAGCAGAAAAAATCCTATCAGATAAATCCGGGACTGATGCCCACGCTGGAGACATCATTATTGCCAATGTGGACTTAGCTTTTGTCCAAGATGGTACCGGGCCTCTGGCGGTTAGGCAATTCGAATCCGGAGGATTTCAGGAATTAAAACGCCCTGATAGAACAGTTCTATTTCTTGACCATGCAGCTCCTAGCCCTGCTCGTGGTCTTTCAAATGATCACGCCTTGCTAAGAACCTTTGCCAAAACTAGAGGATGCGTACTGTGCGACGTTGGTGAAGGTGTATGTCACCAAATAGTAGCAGAACGATTTGCTAATCCAGGAGAAGTTATAGTCGGTGCAGACTCCCATACGGTGACAGCCGGAGGATTGGGGGCATTCGCCACCGGTATGGGGTCATCGGATATCGCTGTTGCTATGGCATTAGGAAGAACATGGCTTCGCGTACCAGAGAGTTTTAACATAGTTGTCACAGGGCAATTTGCCAATGGAGTCGGAGCCAAGGATTTGATTTTGCATCTTATTGGTATGATAGGTGCAGATGGAGCAACCTACAAGTCCCTGGAATTCTCAGGAGAAGTAGTTACTCAAATGGACATTTCACAAAGGCTCACTATATCCAATATGGCGGTAGAAGCTGGAGCCAAGGTAGGTTTGTTTCCATCCGATGGAATAACCAAGTCTTACCTTTCCGATCGAGCCTCTGGGGGACAATACCAACCGCTTCAGGCTGATAGAGATGCCTGCTATGAAAGGACTATTGAGATTAACGCTAGCAATTTGGAGCCCACAATCTCCAAACCTCATACTGTAGATAACACATCTACTGCAAACGAGCTTAGTGGAACAAAAATACACCAGGTGTTCCTAGGAACATGCACCAATGGCAGATTAGAAGACCTCGCTATTGCAGCTTCTATCATACAAGGCAGGAAATGTCACCAGGATACCCGGTTGATAGTAGCACCAGCATCAAGGAAGGTACTGCAGGATGCAATTGATGCTGGTTATATTCAGACTCTTCTTAATTCCGGAGCAGTGATAGCTCCACCGGGATGTGCGGCATGTGTGGGTGTACACCAGGGTATTCTGGCAGATGGAGAATGTTGCATTTCCACAGCCAATCGTAATTTTCACGGAAGAATGGGCAATCCAGATTCCTTCATTTACCTGTGCAGTCCTGCTACCGCGGCTGCTACAGCAATTCATGGCGAAATAGTTGATCCAAGGGAGTTCTGTTAATGTGGACAGGAAAGGCTTTCAGACTAGGAGATAATATCTCAACCGACCATATAATACCTGGGCG
>JAXHVC010000177.1:0-15921 GCA_034189315.1 Chloroflexota bacterium
AAAGACATGAACGCAGGGTTGCGGGGGAGGATGTACCTGATCTTTGCCAATTGACAATGCTTAGAAAGGATGGGGGAAGCCTGGACGTCGAAGCTAGTACTGCAATAGCTACATATCATGGAACTCCTGTTGATCTGGTAGTCCTGAGAAACAATGTTGAAGAACGCAAAAGGACTAATGACCAACTGCATAGTCGCGACGTCATCTTAGAATCAGTGGCTTTAGTATCGCAACAGTTGTTAGCTCAACGTGGATTTGCCATGAACGTCAGGAGGTCATTGGCATTACTTGGTGATGCTGTGGATGTTGATCGTGTCTATATATTCCAGAATAGAACATCCGATGATGGAACAGTGGCTAGTAGCTTATATTGTGAGTGGACGGCTTCTGGCATTTCGTCCCACATAGATGATCCGAATTCCCAGAACATTTTTCTAGAAGCCTCTGGTTATGAGAGATGGGCCCGGGAAATGCGTCAAGGGAATAGCGTTTTTGGACAGGCACGATATCTCCCATATCCTGAATGCCAATTGCTGGAATCGAGGGGAGTGAATTCTCTTGTGGTTTCTCCAGTCTTCACAGATCGAGGTTGGTGGGGATTTATTGGTTTCGATGATTGTACTCAGGAACGTCTATGGTCGACCCCAGAGATAGAAGCATTAAAGTTGGTGGCAAACACTATAGGAGCTGCTCTGCAGAGAGAATACACAGAGCGGGTTGTCAAGGAATCCGAGGATAAATACTCGGCAATAGTGGAAAATAGCACGGATGGCATAGTCATTGTGCAGAACCTAAAGTGTGTCTTTGCCAATCACCGGATTGCAGACCTTACTGGGTATACAATCGAGGAAATCGATCAGATGCCGATCAATAGCATCATAGCGGCCAGCAGTCCGAATTCTATTGATATCATAATGAAGAAATATGGAAGGCGCGCGATAGCAGACCAGATGCCTCTCGTCTATGATGTGGATATACTTAGGAAAGATGGTGGTATATTGCCTGTGGAGGTCAGTAGTACAAGTATTGATCATGATGGCAGGCCGGCAGCTCTGATATCCGTAAGAGATGTAAGCGCTCGAAGAAGAATGGAGAATAGACTCAGCGAATCTGAGCAGGTGCTACAAGATTTGATGGTAAGACTAGAAGCTTCTCAACAACAGCTACAGCTACCAATAATACAAGTATGGGATCAGATACTAGCATTACCAGTAGTTGGAACCATAGATTCGGCTCGGTCACAGCAAATAACAGATACACTACTTGATAAGATCGCAGCAACAAAGGCGCAATATGTCATTCTAGATATATCTGGTATCAACCATATAGATGAAGATGTGGCCAACAACATTGTCCGAACAGTACGTGCTGCGGGTCTACTCGGAGCGGAATGCGTAGTAACGGGTCTCAAACCAGAATCTGCTCAAGCAATTAGTGGATTATCTGCTTCGGACCTCAACGCATTTGCAGCCAGGAGGGACATGCAACAAGGGCTGAAATGGGGACTCAACAAGCTCGGGTATACTGAATTTGGCGAGACTTTCTTATAGTCCTCCTCGACATGTGCCGCAATTTGGTCTATATTCTTAAGAGATATTGGAGTTGATGGTGATTCTGCGCTAGGAGGTTTATCAGTTTGGTGAACAGTTCTGCGTCTTCCTATCCCTATTTTCGCCCAAGGAGACTGAGAACCAGTGAATCATTACGTTTAATGGTGCGGGAGACTGACCTTGCTCCCCACCATTTTGTTTATCCAGTATTTGTCAGCCATGGCAAGGGCGTTAGGCTAGGGATCGATTCAATGCCTGGTATTAATAGGCTCTCAATTGATCTTCTGCTACAAGAACTCGATGAAATCTATGATCTTGGAATACCCTCCATTCTCCTTTTTGGTCTGCCCGACAAGAAAGACGAATATGGTACTGGAGCATATAGCCCGGATGGCATTATTCAACAGGCCATAGCTGCTATTAAGAAGGCATGTCCCAAGCTGATTTTGATTACTGATGTATGCCTGTGTGAATACACAAGTACGGGACACTGTGGAGTTGTTGTGGATGGCTATGTAGACAACGATAAGACACTGAAACTTTTAGCAAAGACCGCATTATCCCACGCAGAAGCAGGAGCAGACATCGTTGCACCTTCGGATATGATGGATGGGCGTGTTGCTGCGATCCGTGCCGCCCTAGACGCCAGGAAATTCTTTAACATCCCAATAATGTCCTATGCAGCTAAGTATGCTTCATCGTTCTATGGTCCCTTCCGCGAAGCAGCGGAGTGTAGCCCTCAATTCGGTGACAGGCGATCCTATCAGATGGATCCTGCCAATGCGCGCGAGGCTCTTCTTGAAGTAGGATTAGATGTATCAGAGGGTGCGGATATCATAATGGTCAAACCTGCCTTGGCTTATCTTGATCTTATACGAAGAGTGAAAGACAGCTACAATCATCCAGTAGCAGCCTTCAATGTCAGTGGTGAATATTCTATGGTCAAAGCAGCTGCCCAGAGGGGCTGGGTAGATGAAAAGGAAGTGACCTTGGAAATACTTACGGCCATCAAGCGTGCTGGGGCAGATATAATAATCACATATCATGCCAAAGAAGCAGCGCGATGGCTATCTTGAATCTAGTTCATCTCTAAGTTATTACTCCGACTATCAATAGTTAAAGAGGTCCTTGGATGCTGGACCTCTGACATCGGATGAAAAGGATTGCACCGTGAAGTTCGAACGATCTAAGGAGCTATTCGATAAGGCACAGGATTACCTTCCTGGGGGAGTGGATAGCCCTGTCCGGGCATTCAAGTCTGTTGGGGGAAATCCACTATTCATCAAGAGAGGTGCAGGATCAAAGATATGGGACGAAGATGATAACGAGTTTATCGACTACGTTGGATCATGGGGCCCTTTGATTCTTGGACATGCTCATCCTAAAGTTACAGCAGCCATTAAACGGGCTGCAAACCAGGGCACTAGCTTCGGTGCATCAACGGAGCTAGAGATAACACTGGCTCGACTCATTTCCACAGCTATGCCATCTTTGGAGAAACTTCGGTTTGTGAGCTCTGGTACGGAAGCGGTAATGAGCGCTCTGCGAGTAGCCCGTGCATTCACTAAGCGAGATAAGATCATCAAATGTGCCGGTTGTTATCATGGACATTCCGATGGATTACTTACAAAAGCAGGATCTGGATTGGCCACATTAGGTATACCTGATTGTCCCGGGGTTCCTGCTACCTACTCTCAACAAACCATCGTTGTTCCATACAACCAAATAGATGCTATGTCTCAAGCTTTGCGCAATAACTCAGGGGAGGTAGCTGCTGTCATAGTTGAGCCTGTGGCAGCTAACATGGGGGTAGTCAAGCCGAGGGGCAACTATCTGGAGGAGCTACGAGAGCTCACGAGGGATGAAGGTGCACTTCTTATATTCGACGAAGTTATTACTGGGTTCCGTCTTGGTCTGGGTGGTGCCCAGGGCACATATGGAATACATCCAGACCTCACTTGTCTGGGTAAGATAATTGGTGGCGGTATGCCCGTAGGAGCATATGGGGGAAGGGAAGATATACTGCGGATGATTGCTCCAGAGGGTCCTGTCTATCAAGCGGGGACACTTTCTGGTAATCCTCTAGCCATGACTGCTGGAATAGAAACAATCCGTGCTCTATCAAAGCCAAAAATATATAACAATTTGCAGCAGAAGACCGACTATCTTGTGGAAGGATTGGAGAACGCATCAAAATCATCCTCAGGTCTGATAACTATCTCGCATATATCATCTATGTTCACTATTTTCTTTGGTATCAATGAAGCTGTGAACTATGATTCGGTGCAAAAGGCAAACACAGCAAGATACGCCAAGTTCTTTCAAGTTATGCTTGAAGAGGGTATCTATCTACCACCATCACAATTCGAAGCTTCGTTTGTGTCTTTGGTCCATGACGATCTTGACCTGAGAAAGACGATTATGGCTGCCGAAAAGGCTTTCTCGGTTGATTGATGATATGGATGTATACAACTACAGAGCTTGGTTAACTGCAAACAAGGTATAATATAGGAAAATATGTCTATTCTGCTCTATTCTCGTCTGATATTGTCCTAAGTATACATAGGGTCAATATGATGGTCTAAAGGAGTATTCTGTTATCCCAGATTGGACACTTAATTTATCATATAGTATCATTTCCCCTGTTATTATCTGAGGGTTGTAATTCTGACTGTCATTTGCTTCGGAGGTGGCTAATATGCATTGGTTAACGAGAGTCTCCTTGGGAAATCGTTGGGTAACCTTTTGTGTAGTAGCTATCATTGCAATACTCTCTGTTATAGCCACGACGCGATTGAAGACAGAGCTCATGCCAGATATCGAGTTCCCAATGGTGACTGTCATCGCCCAAAGGCAAGGTTATACCCCCGAAGATATGATGAACCAGATAAGCATACCTGTAGAAGAGGAGATCAAGAATGTATCTGGCTTAAAACATATAGAATCCACATCTCAAGAAGGGTTCGCTTTTATTTTTGCCACATTTGAGTATGGGACTAATATCTCGCGCGCTACAGAGAAAATCGAGACCGAGCTGAACCAGCAAGAAGAGCTGGCTACTCTCATGTCTGCAGGTGAGCTCAGTGTAATCCCTATCAGCTTTGAATTAATTCCCCTTGTAATGCTCAGTCTTTCTAGTGATGAATTGACTACTGCTGAATTGAGAACAGTCGCAGAGGAGCTTGTCCAAGAAGTATCAGTCGTAGAAGGAATCTTACCTCCAGATAAGGAGACACCCTTTATGAAGGGTGTTGAGATCAGTGGTGGGAACGAAGATGTTCTAGTAATTCCAGACGCAGCTACTCTGAATGATAGTGGTATTCCCGTATCCTGGATTATACAAACGTTGGGGATGACTGAACAATATGATCAGGTGGACGATATCAGGAATACACATCTACTTGGCAATCCATCTCTCCCCCAAGTTCAAGCGGTTGCAACTATTGTGGACCCCGTAGCTACTTCCTATGCCGATGGTTCTCCCAGCGTGACTATCACCTGGAGGAAGGATCCCGAAGCCAATACTGTAGAGGTAGCAAATGCGGTTATAAATAAGGTGGAGGAATTCGAAGCAAGTCCTGCTTTTCCCGAAAATGCTAGCATCGGGATAATAATGGACGAATCCGAATTCATAGAGGACAGCATTGGAGACCTGACACGCGATGCTACAATCGGAATGATTCTGGCAATGCTTGTTATTCTTGTTTTCCTATGGGCGCTTCGTCCTTCTTTTATCGTTATGATATCAATACCTCTTAGCGTATTGATTGGATTCCTCCTTATGTATGCTTTTAGTATTACTATTAATATCCTGACCCTAGGTGGTATGGCAATTGCTGTGGGCAGAATAGTGGATAATAGCATCGTTGCCCTGGAGAATATATACCGTCACCTACAAAAGGGTGAGGGATTGCGACAATCATGCATGGATGGGGTAAGAGAAGTAGCCATGCCCATTACATCGGCTACTATTGCTACAGTGGCTATATTTATACCACTCATTGTAGTTGGCGGACTGGTGGGAGAATTGTTCCGGCCATTTGCCTTAACTGTGACATTTGCACTTGTGGCCTCATTAGTCATAGCGTTGATGGTGATACCTCCATTAGCCACGTTTATTACAACAAGGACTGCAAGATTTGAAGATGAAGACAACTGGTATACGAGGGCATATACCGCTACCCTGAGATGGTCATTGAGGAATCGTGCACTCACTTTGGCAATAGCAGGTGCATTATTCATTGCATCTCTGCTCCTACCCATGTTGGGATTAGTTGGCACAAGTTTTCTCGCTGCCGGTGATCCTAGTGCTATAACGGTTACCATAGAAATGCCCCATGGGAACGATTTAGATGTTGTAGCTAAGGCTCATGAAGTAGAATCCCAGTTGGATGGTCTAAATGTCAAAAGCTACAATACATATTTAGGGAACATTATGGGGGGTGGTGCGACCACAGGCGGGCTTGCCACCATAATGATTCAGCTTCAATCTTCTTCCGATACCGAATTTGCTGCGGAGACATTGCGCCAAAGGGTTCTTCCTCTTGTTAGTGAATATACTTCAATTACGGTCACAGAAGGGGAAGCAGGGGCAGAGATGATGGCCGGCGATAGGCTGGAATTGAGGGTCATTGGTAAAGAAGGCTATGGGCTTGAACAAGTGGAAGAGGTAACTCAGGCCCTAACGGCAGAACTTGAGAAGCGCAATGATCTTGAGAACCTGGAAAGCGAATTAGTTCTGGATCTGACTAACCCGGATATGACCCCGGATCCTGTAAGCATAGCAGAACAAGGAATGGACATTGATCAGGTATTAGGAGAGTGGTACCTGATGCGCTTCGGCTGGCCTATAAGTGAACTAGGACAATCGGCTTCGACTGTAACTGTGGGGGAATCTACAGCAGAGATCTATGTGCCAAGTGTTGTAACAGGGCTTAGCGATATCGATCAAATACGGCAACTCAGATTAGGAACAGGGGCATCAACATTAGATGATGTTGCTACTGTAGACTGGGGCCCGGCAGCCTACCGACGGGCTGAGGGCGGATATGCAGGGACCATTGTAGCTAGAGTAACAGCAGGTGATATAGGGAGAGTTAATCGAGAAGTATTGGAAACAATTGATTCCTTAGGAGACCTTCCAGAGGGAGTTGAGGAAATATCTATGGGTGGTGTGGCAGAGCAGATGATGGAAGGCTTCACAGATATGGGTATTGCCATACTACTTGCTATCTTGATTGTATACATAGTGCTAATGGTGAGCTTCCGTTCGTGGCTGACACCTGTGTTGATCATGGGAACCATGCCACTCGCATCAATCGGGGCAATGTTGGGGCTTCTATTCACTGGCCGATCCTTGGGCATGTCTGCTTTGATGGGAATCTTGATGTTGGTAGGTATTGTACTTACGAATGCTATCGTGTTTCTGACATTCGTAGAGGATCGTCGTAAAGAAGGTGCAAGCACACATGATGCTCTCATGGATGCCGGAAGAATCAGGTTGCGCCCGATCCTGATGACAGCAATAACCACTATGATTGCATTGGTGCCGCTGTCCCTCGGTATAAGTGAAGGAGGATTCATAGCTGCTGAGCTTGGAGTGGTAGTCATCGGTGGCTTGTTCTCGTCAACCCTATTAACCTTGCTAGTAATACCGGTGTTATATAGCCTAACTGAGCGTTTACGCCGGCATCCTCATAATTAATCACATTCATAGTTACCTAACACATAGACAGCTGGAGCCAGCTGTCTATGCACATCACAATTCAGTAGCGGCATGGATTCGATACCTAGTCGAACGCCACATTGAGCAGCTTCCCTCAAATCGTAATGGATTTTACTAGGCTTAGGCTACAATTGATAGATCACCTAAGCTATTCAATAGCGGACCAAAGGGTTCTTGAAGCAATAGCAAAGGTGCCTCGGGAGAGATTTGTCCCTGAACCCCGGGAAGAGGATGTCTATGCCAATGTCCCTCTTCCTATTGGGTTTGGGCAAACAATCTCACAACCTCTGATGGTTGCCGTGATGACTGAAGCACTTACTCTCAATGGAACCGAGAGGGTCTTGGAAATTGGAACTGGCAGTGGCTACCAAACTGCCATTCTGGCAGAACTTTCACGGTACGTAGTAACTGTAGAACGCTATCCGGGATTGTTAGATCGTGCTACTAGAGTGTTGCAAGAGCTAGGTTACCATAATATAGAAACACATCTCTCTCAGGATTCGCTTGGATGGGAACAGGGTGGCCCTTATGACTCTATCATTGCTACAGCTGGAGCTCCTCGTGTCCCACAAGTGCTATTGAATCAACTTTCAGTAGAAGGGACACTGGTAATTCCAGTAGGATCTCGCCATGATCAGGAACTAGTCAGAATTGTGAAACGCGACCGAAGCTTCATTAGGCAAGAACTCGGGTCCTGTCGATTTGTCCCTCTGATTGGTAATGATGCCTGGGACGAATATCAATATTGACGAATAAAAGCAGTTATGATTATGATGAGTATAGGTCTACAGCCAAGAAAGGGGAGGACACGATGAAGTGTACTCAATGTGGCTACGAAGGGGAAAGATCGGAATTCAAACACCGTGGATTGCGCACTTGCTGAAGTGGTGGAGGCGTGGGGCTGGAGTGTCCCAAATGTCATCAATATGTTATTTACAGTGCGTTGGATGATCGTAGAGATGCCGAGGCGTATGTTAAGGAGCAGTGTCAGGAACTAGAAAAAGCGCTCAGCGAGGGAGACCTAAAGCAGGCATCCAAACTTAGATATAGAATAAAGGACCTTCATGAAACTATGGGTGGCATGGAGGGGTTAGATAAATACCTGGACCGTGTTGGCGAGAGGCTGGTAGAGGCACGAAAAAAGGCTAGGGAAGAGGCACGCGCCAAGGTCTAACAAGAATAATAATAGCCGACTGAACTACAACATAACTCTAGTAACGATTCGATGGTATACCTATAGCTATATCTTCTATAGGATTGTATGTAGATATTTATTAAAAGACATCAGCTATGGCCCAATATGCCCTTGAGTTGTCTGGCAGAGGACGGTTTCTAGCCCTACCTCCTTGAGTACTTGATATACCCCTTTCATTTCGTTATCACCAGGGCCAGCGATCTTGCTTCTGAATTCTGGCCTGTAGTTGAGCACAGTTACTGGAATAGAGCGACTGATCTGTATAAGCCTATTTGCCATATTACTAACTTCTGTTATAGGATTCAGCTCTCTATTGTAAGGAAATCCAACACCCAGGAAGACTTTTCCCTCATATTCCTTGGAAATGTACCTCACCGCCTCCCATGCAGTATTTTGGTACTTCTCCGCGATGGTACTGTCGTTCAATCCAGTTATGCTCATAAAGGCATTCAAGTCCGAAGCCTTTAGGTCTATTCCTACATCAGTCATGCCGCTTTCGACTAGTTCATCGATATAGTCATGAGTAAGCAGAGAACCGTTCGTATCGACATGTAAGTGGGAAAACGGTTCAGGGTTTAGTCTTCTCAATTCTCTGATGAACTGTACCAACCATGACCTATTTAATGTTGCTTCTCCTCCAGAGATAGTTAGTCTGTTGACCTTCTTGCTATCTCTCTCTAACGTGAGCTTCTTGGCCGCGTCTCCGGGAATCATAGGTTCTCCCGTACCTCGATAGCTTATATGCCAATTCTGGCACTGCGGACAACGGAAGTTACACCCAGCAGCAAAACACACAACTTCGGCAAATTGGCCAGAATCAATCTTGTCCTCCCAAGGAGTGCCTACTCCTCCCACGGGATGCCCCGAGAATCCCAGTATTACTCTTCTGGGTACGTAGTCGTTCGGTAGAGTCATTGTAACCTTCATCCCATCCTTAACCCCCACCCTACAGGAACGTTTGATTTCTCCATCGATGTCAACTACGCATGCCCAGCAACCACCAACTTCGCAAGGTGCATACACTCCCTCATCTTCAGTATAAATTGCAGCTGGAAAATCCAATTTGATCAGGGCGTCTTTTACAGTGATCCGCTCAGGTACACGCATGGCATTACCATTAACTTCTATAGATACGGTTCCCTCCCTAGGATCATCTTCAAGTTTTAAAGCCCCACTCTGACACGCTATAACACAAGAACCGCATCCCAGGCATATACTCTCTTCGCTACCCGGACAATCAACTATTTCGCTACACATGCCACATTGTAAACATGTGTCAAAATCATGAACTGCAGAATAAAACATAATCTACTCCGTCAACCTACCATAAATCACTTTTCATTCTAGCACTATTTGAAGTGGCAAACCAGCAAGCCTATAATCTTGAACGTGATGCAATATGAAGATCCCCTACCACTAATAACCAAGGTTCCATTGCCCCCTAGTCCTTCTCAAATCATGCATGTTGTTCATAACCAGCCTTACGTCTCCTTTCTTGATAGTGGTCTACGATCAGAGAACTTGGGGAGGTATTCGTTTATAGCAACAGACCCATTCATGATAATGAAAAGCAGGGGTGCACACATAATCATTCAGAGTGGGACCGAGGAAGAGCACATTTATGACAATCCTTTTGATGTTCTGGACAACCTTCTGAAAAAGTATGAAAAACCAGATTGGAATGCTCTTCCATTGCCTTTTCCATGCGGTGCAATAGGATATCTTGGATATGACCTTTGTCATTTCATCGAAACACTTCCTTCAACCGCAATAGACGATTTGTTGCTACCAGACTCTTGCTTTGTCTTCTATGATGTGGCCGTCGCCTTCGACCATCTATCCAATTCAACCTACATTGTCTCAACAGGTTTTCCCGAGGTAGATGTTTCTAAGAGATTGAAACGTGCTAGTGAACGTACAGAGGAGATGCAAGCTCTCCTATCAGCTGCATCTACGACTTTTCCAATAGACGGTTTGAGTTTAGAAAACGATGGAATGTTAGGCACAAATACCTATCCACCGATACCAAAATCCAATTTCAGTCCTCAGGAATACATGGAAGCAGTAGAACGCGTTCGGGAGTATATAGCTGCGGGAGACGTGTTTCAGGTGAATCTATCCCAGAGATTCGAAGTCGATTGTCCCCCTGATGCATACAAACTCTATAAGCATCTTCAAAACAACGCACCAGCCCCGTTTGGGGCGTACCTTCAATTAGGAGATGTGACTATTCTTAGTAATTCTCCAGAGAGATTTCTCAAGGTAGAGGGTAACTCCGTAGAGACACGCCCAATGAAAGGTACACGTCCTCGGAAGAGCTCCCCAATCGAGGATGCTGCACAAGCCAACGAGTTAGTGAATAGTACAAAGGATAAAGCGGAAAACATAATGATCGTTGATCTGGAAAGAAACGATTTGGGCCGAGTGTGTCGCTATGGTACGGTTCGAGTGCGCGAGTTACTATCACTCGAGAAATATGCCACCGTCTTTCAGCTGACATCTACGATAGAGGGAACGCTACTACCTCATAAAAGACGCATAGACCTTCTTAAGGCATGTTTTCCTGGCGGCTCCATTACCGGTGCGCCTAAGGTGAGAGCAATGGAGATTATCGATGAACTTGAGCCAAATAAACGAAGTGTCTATACCGGAGCAATCGGATATTTCGGTTTTGGAGGGCAGATGGATTTTAATATCGCCATCAGGACGATATTAATGACTAAGGGCAAGGCCTATTTCCAAGTCGGTGGTGGAATCATATACGATTCTGATCCGGAAAAGGAATACCAAGAAACCCTAGATAAGGCCCAAGCAATATTCAACGCTTTGAGATTATCTCCTACCCCGTCAACTGCACTATAAGATTTGATTGAGTAATTAAGATATGGGCATCCCTTTGTCTTGAGAGGGATGCCCATTTAAATTCAAGTCCGACCTATCTACGCTTTATACTTCAGTTACTCGATCATGATTATTTAATGCCCGCTAGCCAGTTCACAGTGTTGAGGAGAAGCAACTCTTCTTGCGCATTAAGTTTATCAGGATAGTAGTCCGGATGTAATGGCGTCAAGTCTCCACTGAATACAATTCGACCTACCCCATGTTCAACAGCAGCCAGAACAGGAGGATTCTCACCCTTTGGATAGGTTGCTGACCATGCATCATTATCACCTGACGCAATAATATTGTTCGCATCCTCGACGTTTAGAGAACACGCTGAGTAGCAGTAAAAGCTATTCACTCCATCCGTGATATCATGCGCTTGAAGGTCATACATTTCTGGCCACAGTTCTCTCCCGGACTTGTTGTTTGTAGTATCACGTATGATATCGTCGTTGAATTCAATGCCAAACTGTCTGCTCACTACGTTTGCTGTATTAGCTCCAAAACCTGCATTGCTAATCATCCATATTCCTCCACCCCTAGCCACATAGTCTTTCAATATAGCGACTTCGGCCGATGTAAAATGCTTGTAAGAAAACGGTATTAGAATTACCCCATAATCCTCCAAGTCTTCAAGAGAGGTAAATGGCTTATTATTCTTGTCCACTGTCCATCCCATATCAACCAAGGTTCTAGTCAAACCACGTACGTCAAACCATTGCCCATGAGACTTGTCAATGAGCATAGTCGGCTTACCTTCAGGTGATCCAATATTCAGATCAATCGGGACCTTAATAACACCTTCATCAGGATCGTTACTGGTAATGGTTAGCTCACCATGATAGTTACCATCGTCGAGTCCTGCTGTATCAACCGAAACTGTGATCCCGGCAGATGTCCCCGGCGATATCTCTCCTGAGGTAGGATTCACAGATAGCCATCCTTCGTCTCCATCATCTTTGCCAATAGTACAATAATAGGGTTCTCCAATTCTTGAAGGACTGCCTGGACTAGAAGCGTATAGGTTCATGGTGCCACTCTGGATATATCCATCTGGAACATCATCTGTCCACTCAAAGTATCCAAAGCTCAAATCATCAAACCTTTCTCCAGGTTCCAAACCCTGAAGCTTGGGCCAATCAACATCAAAGTACCAATCACCATAAGCAGTGGGCAAATTAGGACTGAAACCGATAGAAACTCCGGTTATATAAAGTGATCCTGTTGATGTTGGATCATTACCTACAGACATCTTATAGTGTACTTGCTCACCGGGAGCTCCTATCTGGTCTGGATTGTCTAGCTCAAAGGTCCAATTAACCTTTCCACTAACTTCAGGAGCACTATAGGGGCTCTGTGCTACTAACTCATGCACGCTATATCCATCGGCTCCCTCGCTATGTGAGATGTTGTAGTCGAGCACTTGGGTTCCAACGTTATTGATTTTTAACTCCTTTTGGGCACCTGCTGAACCAGATGGCAAGCGAAATCGAATTGAGGTGGGACTAATATTAATATCTGGCTCATCTGGGGGAGGGAGGGGTGGCTCTTCATCAGGGGGGGGGGGCGGCGAAGGAGGCTCTTCATCGGGCGGAGGTGGTGGTGGATTGTCATCCCCTGTAAGTGATGCATAGGCATTTACCTTGCCATAACCATAAAGTTCATCCCATTCCGCTGCCCCCAAGTCAGTAGCATTATTATTCAGTCTATCACGGAGTTGCTGATTTGTAAGAGACGAGTTATGAGACCAGACAAGTGCGGCAACGCCCGCAACATGTGGAGTTGCCATTGATGTTCCACTCCAGCTGTTGTAGCGATTACCAGGGATTGTAGATAATATTAGTTCCCCTGGTGCCATCAACTCCATATCATTGCCCCAATTGCTGAAACCTGAGCGAGTTTCACTCTGTCCTATTGACCCTACACGTACCACGGAATCATATGATCCGGGATATATTTTAATATTTCTACCATCGTTACCGGCAGCTGCAACTACAAGAGTTCCTTCATTCCAGGCGTAATCACAGGCATTCTGCAAAGTCTGAGAACCGAATGTACCCCCCAGACTCATGCTGATTATATCCGCGCCACTATCCACAGCGTGAACAATACCTGCAGCTACTGCAGAAGTAGCTCCACTACCAGTTCGACTGAGAACCTTCTCTGCCATCACCCTCACCTGGGCAAGACCAGCAATACCTTTTCCATTATCCATGGAAGCTGCTGCGATACCAGCACAATGTGTACCGTGTCCATGATCATCCTGTGGATCATCATCGTCGTTTACAAAGTCGTATCCGATATCTATGTAGTTCTCGATATCCTCATGTTGGCTATCTACTCCGGTATCGACAATGGCTATTAGAATGTCATTATCACCCTTTTCGATATCCCAAGCAGAGTCAGCCTCAACGCTCTGAGGTCCCCACTGTTGGTCCCATTTAGGATCGTTGGGGTAATACTGAGCTGATTCTAAGAGAAACATGGCCAGATCTGGCTCGACATATTCAACGCAAGGGTGTCTATATAACTTCTGCTGAAACTTAAGAGATGAATTAGTCTCTACAACAACAAAACCTAGAGTATCATTCCTCTCTACGATCCTTCCACCGTAGTTTGAGATAAGCATATTTTGTAGCTTCTTTTCTACACCTGGATTGAATCCCACAATCAAATGTGAATTGTGAGGCATGATCCCTGGGTTATCCTCATACGCTACTGCTGCGGCAGGTAGCGCAGCAGCAAATGAGCCCAACACAACCAGGATCAAGCTAACCGATAACAGTCTGTGGATTCCTCTCATATCTGCCTACTCTCCTTACACGTTAGTATCAACACGTTCGAACAATATTCACGCCTTTTAGGCGCTTAATGAATCAGAGCTCTTCTTGCCACTTGGCAAAGTTGGCTCGATGTGGATTGTGGGACATCTATCAAAGCTCATGTTTTTGCCGTTAGTTTCCAATATTATCTGTGCAGAGCTTGACTACCCAATCCTGATTAGTAAATAATTGTCATATGCCACACCCCCATTCTGTAGATTGGCATCGATTGAGAAGTGTTTAACTAAACTTTTCATAATAATACCATCATTTTCCTCTTGTTCTTTGTATCATTCGACAAATTACGATGTCAATTCACTAAAATTAACTAATCCTCTAAAAATAATTCGACGAATGGGATATTTATAACGAGGAGTTGTGTCGGTTAGTAGTATCCGCATTCTATATTGCACAGAGCCAAATACGATGGATCACCTTTAGTGATGGGGTTGTAACGATGACTTGCTCAGGGACACATGAACTAGGCGAAGATCATGCTTAGTTTTAGATGTTACCCTGTCAGGTCTCTGGGGAAGGGATAGAGGTTGAATTCTCTGCTAATAGATAAGTAGAACTGTGAGAATGATTTTAGGGATTATATTGATCCACATACTCTACTGGTCCAGTCTTACGTATTCGCAACAGTATTGGATATTCGGATGAACGGGTATAGCTGTAAATAAAAAGGAGGAAGCCATCCCAGGCTTCCTCCTAGTGATTAGAATGTTATGTCAGAACAATATTATCTATATTGAATGGCTATTCGTACCGCTGTAAGTCCACCTTCTTTATCAGATCTACACCAGGCTGTAGCATTGTCTCCCATCTCTACACCGAGGGAACCTCTCAACACTATCACCGTGGAATCTGTATAACCAAAGCTAAGCTCACACCCGCAGTCTGAGCTATCATTACTGTCTATTTGCACAGTAATTACTTTCTGATCTTCATCAATTGCGCTGATAGTACCAGTTATTCTTTCCAACGGAGTGCAAGGGAACACAACCACGATTTTTGCGACGCGTATCCCCTCGTCTTTGACATGCGGTGCATACGCTACCACTTTGGAACCAATCTGAACATCACTCAATTCTGGTCTGTTGGTCCTGCATATTTTATTCCCCTCGTCCTCTTCCAATGATTCCATCATAGCCATTCGGAGTAGTCCGGGTAGAAATACAAACGTAGTATCGTTTACGATTTTAACTTGAGTGTCTTCTTCACCAAATGTGATAGTGATTATATTCCCTGCCATATCGACATCAGATATAGCTCCGTTGATCAACCAAGGTCTGTATCCATGCACCAACACAGCTTTAGCTATTGTCCACCTTTGCAGAGGAACCTCTCTAGGGGGCACACACATATTCTCAGATGCATCATCCGCGGATGGACACATCTCACCAGAGGATCTTCGGCACTTAACGGTATCATCACATCCATTGTAACTAGGACATGACACGTTGCAGGGGTTGTGCACTACAGTAATTAAACTTCCTATCTTCACTTCTTCGGCTGCCGTATCCTCATAGTAGAACTTGGTATCCGGCAGTACTTGAAATGTTGCCTGGTGTGCATATTGATTAAGAACGGTTAGCCGCGTAATACTTCCACATTCATCCGCGATCATATTTGTGACGAGCCCTGTAAATAGGTTGCGATTGCTACTACACGCAATATCACGATAATCCTCTGCGCAAGACTCATTGGCTATTCTATCTAGCATCTCCTCGGCACTGTTTTCAA